>JBFMDH010000007.1:0-196100 GCA_040754075.1 Acidobacteriota bacterium | reverse complement strand
GAGTGGCACGGCGATGTTGCGCGTCACCAGAAACGCTGTCACGCCAAGGAGGATGAACGCCGCCAGCACGCCGTAGAGGATGATTGACTTGGTGCGGTCGGCGCTGGCTTTGGATTCACTGCTGCGGCGTGTCATTAGTGTATTCTCTTCGTTTGATATTTCAGCAATGCGGTTGCGTACTTCATCCATCAGATGCTTGCCTTTGCCTGTAGCTACCAATTGCACGGCGGGGGTGAAGCCCTTTTCTTTGCGCGTATCAACGATCTCTTTCATGAAGGCGAACTTTTCTTTGATCAGCGGCTCCAGATCGTTGAGGCGGCGCGCCTGATTGGGGTCGGCGATCAATTGCCGGAGTTCGGGCAAGACCTGCTCCAAGGTGGCGATGCCCAGGCGATAGGAATCCAGATAGCTGTCCTCTCCGGTGATGACGTAGCCACGCGCGCCGCTCTCGGCATCCGGCAGGGTTGAGTACAATTTCTCCAGCCTTGCAAAGACCTTGTTGGTGCGCTCCACTTCTTCGGCATCAGCGCGCATTCGGGAAGCGCTCTGATAGGAGACCGCGCCAATGATGATCATGATCAGCAATGCCAGGGCGAACCCTGCGCCTATCTTGGCTCCAACAGATACTCTCATATTACCCTCCTCTATGGGTTGCGGTCTGGCTCATTGTCTGGATGAGTTGGATGAGTCCTGCGGCAGTCAATCCTTCGGCCTCCGGCACTGGGTCGTCGGCATGGTAGTCGCGCAAAAGTCCCAGCGCGTTGTGAAAATACTTTGCCGCTTCTTTGGTTCTACCAAGCCGCCGCGCAATGCCGCCCAGCGCAAAGTGCGCGAGCGCGAAATGCTGATTGAGATAGAGGGCGCGTTTGAGCGAGGCAATAGCATCGTCAACTCTCTCTTGCTCCTGTAGTATGGTGGCGCGCAGGTAACGCAATCCCGCGTCGAATTTATCGGCAACAATTGCTTGTTCGCACCATTCGAGCGCTTCCGCCAGATTGCCCTCGTTGGCTGCTGAACGCGCCAGCAGCGCCAATTCCTGAACCGTACAATCGTCGGGCGAAGATGCGTTCAAGAGATTCGCTTTAACCTCCGCATAACGCCCCTGTTCATACAATGAGCGAGCCGCGCCGTAGCGGTCTTGCTCCGCTTCACCCGATAAGGATTCTTCAACTTGAACAGCCGGAACTTCTGTTGTCTCGTCGGCGCGCGGCGGCTCCAAACCCGACAGTGAATCGTATGACCATAACGATTCGCTCATTTCAGCAGGCGTCTGTGGGGGGAACGGGGTGGATGTTGTCGTGAAAGGTTCCTCCGCTTGAGAAGGTTTAGGCGAGCCGCTCGCTTTCTGATAAAAGGTTGCGCCCTCGAAACTGACTGCTTTGAATTCCGAGTTGAGCAGGTGGGCGCTCTCCATAGGGCTGGTTATCAGCCATCCTCCGTCCGTGAGCGCGCGGTAAAATTTATGAATCACGCTCCCGGCCTGGTCGGCGACAAAATAGATCAGCACATTGCGGCAAAAGATTACATCCATAGCGTTGGTTTGATTCAAAAGCGCGGGGTAAAAATCTTCCGTCAGATTGAGATAATCAAACGTCACCATCTGCTGAATCTCTTTGAGGATTTCATAACGGTTGCTCCCGCGCTGGTTGAAATAGCGCTCTTTCAACCAGGGCGGCGCGTCTCGAAACGACCATTCGCTGTAATTACCGTCCATTGCTTTTTGCAAGGCGCGTTGATTGATGTCGGTTGCCAGTATGGTGATGTGCCAATCCTGAAGGTCTGGGAGCATCCTCTTGAGTAGTATGGCAAGGGAATAAGGCTCTTCGCCCGAGGCGCAGGCGGCGCTCCAGATTCTCAGGCGTTTTTGACCACTGGCGCGACGGCTTTCAAGCAAGGCAGGCAGAATGTATTGCTCCAAAATCTCAAAGCTTTTTTGGTCTCTGAAGAAATAGGTTTCCCCTACGGTCAGGTGACTTGCCAGAATACCGATTTGTTCCTTTGTCGGAGTTGATGTCTCCAGCCATTTGAGGACGGCCTCCGCGTTTTGAAATCCAAGCTCGGCAGCAGCAGTCTCGACGGCGCGCGCCAAGTCGCGCCACTTGGCTTGTGGGAAGTGCATGCCGGTCAGGTCAGCTATGCGCCGACTGAGCTGAGAAAGTAGAGAGTCTGAGATAGCGTTTGCCATTTGCTTACTGCTGTTTGTTGTTAATGCAGCACTTCATTCAAGACCTGCTCTTCTTCAAGAGACAGGAACCGATTGAGGTCATGAATGAGAATTAGCCCGTCTTTGAGTTTCAGCACGCCCTGTAAATATTCCAGGTCGGGCAGAATAGTGTCTGCTGTGATAAGCGGTGGCTCGGTGATTTCGAGAACGCCGCTGACCGCGTCAACCACGAAGGCGAAGGCGCGGGTTGCCGTGTGTACAATCAGGAGACGGTCTTCGATTTCTGGTTCCCGCTCCGGCAGGCGAAACCGCTTACGGAGGTTGACGACGGGAATGATTCGGCCTCGCGCATTGATCACGCCGGAAACAATCTCCGGCGCTTTCGGCAACGGGGTGACGCTGACGGCGCGAATCGCGCCCTCGACAACCGCCAGGTCTATACCAAAATCAGACTCGTCCAGTTTGAAAACGACAAGGTGAGTCAGCGTATTAAGGTTAGTCGATATATTCATAATGCGCCGCCGTGAACGCTACCTCTTGCCTCCAATAAGTTCAGGAGAAACAAAAGGTGATTCGATTGAATGTCTTTTATCTTTACTGTTGCTGTATTTCCAGAATCTCACCCCCCCCACACGCTTTGGCGTAATGGGGATGATGAAGAATTACTTCCATGCATCTGTTTCAACAGCTTTCTGCTAACCAATAAAAAGCCGTTCAAACAGTTAGGGGAATTTTAAGCAACCACCTGCACCTTGATGCATCAAGGTTTAATTGAATTAGAGAACTGAATGCCGCTAATGCTGATTAGCGAAGCGGTCTTATTTTTATCTTGCAGCGATTGCGTGCTTTGAATTAAACGTAGCGTTTGTTTGGCTACGTTGGGTTGTAGCTCGGATGCGCCTTATGGTCAGCCATCCGAGAGATTAGTTATTGAACCTGCCCGTAGCGATGTTTCCGTGTTTGACCTCCGTATTATGAATCAATGAACCAGCCATTGCAATAGATACAAATTGGTTTACAGCAAATCTGCTTGCCGATTAATCATTGCCGGTAGCTGTAGCCTGGAGTTCGCGCAGATGTAAACAGATTTGAATTTCAAAGCCGCCCCACCTTAACCGGCTCCTGACATCTAATGCCCTCTTGCGCTGACCTTTCCGAATAGCTGCGGCTCGTGTATAGTCAAAAACTTTATACACTAACGGCTGTGTGAATGTAGTTGACAGAGCCGATAACATTTTCATCGGAGAGGTAATGAAACAAAAAGGTTTTACAATTTGGTTTACGGGACTTTCAGGGGCGGGCAAAACGACGCTCGCTCGCTTGCTTGAACCCGAACTGCAAAATCGTGGATACAAAGTTGAAGTGTTAGATGGCGACATCGTGCGCACCAACCTTTCAAAGGGGCTGGGTTTTTCCAAAGAAGACCGCGACACCAATATTCGTCGCATCGGATTCGTTTGCAACCTGCTGGCGCGCAATGATGTGATAGCCATTGCCGCAGCCATCTCGCCTTACAAAGAAGTACGCGACGAAGTGCGCGACGATTTACAGCGTTTCGTTGAAATCTATGTCGAATGCCCGATTCCTGTACTCGCCGAACGCGATGTGAAGGGGTTGTACAAAAAAGCCCTCGCCGGTGAGATTAAAAATTTCACAGGGATTGATGACCCTTATGAACCGCCCGTCAGTCCCGAAGTCATTGTGCGTTCGGATACCGAAGCGCCCGAAGAAAGCCTCGCCAACATTTTAGCGAAACTTGAAGCGCTGAATTTCATTGAACCTGTCGTTAAAATCGGACAGGCAAATGCCGATTGATTGATGGGTGAATGGAATCACCAAAAACGCGAAGAACCTGAAATCCAAATATAATTCTTCGCGTTTTTCGCTGCTTTCGTGTTTAGATTGAATCAATGAAAACCGTAGTCATAGGATTAGACGGCGCGACCTTCGACATCATCAATCCGATGATTCAAGCAGGACGACTCGCGAATTTGTCTCGCCTGATGCGCGAAGGTTCGCACGCGCCGCTTCGTTCAACCATCCTGCCCAACAGTTTTCCCGGTTGGTCGAGTTGCACGACCGGAACCAGCGAAGGCATGCATGGGGTTTTTTCGCCGTTCATTAAAAACCGCAATGCTTATACGGTGCGCGCCATGAGCGGGCGCGATATTCAAACCCGCCACGTCTGGGATTTACTAACCGAACGAGGCGGGCGTTCGATGATTATCAATGTGCCGACCACCTACCCGCCCGAACCCTTGAATGGGTTGATGGTCACAGGGATGCTCACGCCCAATCAACAGGTCGAATGGACTTATCCGCATTCGCTGAAAGCTGAAATTTTAAATCGCCTTCCTGATTACATTATTGAACCGGGACGCCACCCCGATAAACACGCGCGCGCAATGGAATTTCGACGCGCCAGCCAGTTGCACGAACAACTCGCGCTGCATTTAATGCAGAGTAATGAGTGGGATTTTTTCATGGTGGTGTTTTCGGTTTTAGACCGCGCGCAACATGATTTCTGGGCGGATATGGACGTCCGCCATCCGCGCCACAATCCCAATACACCACGCGAATTTCAAACTTTTATTCACGAAACTTACGCGCAACTGGACGGAGCTATCGGACGATTGCTTGAAAAGTTACCCGCCGCTTGCCGTGTCTTTATTGTTTCCGACCACGGCTTTTGTTCGGAACTTTACGAAGTTCGCGTCAATGAAGTGCTCGCTCAGGCAGGGCTTTTGACATTTAAGACGAACCGTAAGAGTCAGGCGCAAATTAAAACCCTGAAAGAAAAAGTGTCGCGCCGCTTATTTGGTAAACGACTAAGCGGCAACTCGCTGGAACGCAAAGTGCAATACGGCAGCGCCTTTTTGGATGAGATAGATTTCACTGGCACGCGGGCTTTTTTCGCGCAGGACAAAGGCGTCTGGGTGAACCTCAGGGGGCGCGAACCGCAGGGCATGGTTTCGGAAAGTGATTTCGATTCGGTTGTCGAAGAAGCGCGCGCGGCTTTGATGAATTTGACCTCGCCGGTTGATGGCGAGCGCATTTTTGAAAGCGTGATGCGACGCGAGGCGGCATTCAATGGCGCAAATAGAGAGCTGTTGCCCGATTTGGTAATGGTTCCATTGCGCGATGAATACGTTTACAACGAGCGACCAAGTTACAATGAGGCGATTGTTGCCGCCGATTCAACCACCGGAACCCATGCGAAAGACGGTATCTTCATCGCGTGGGGGCAGGGAATCCAAAGCCATACGACGTTTCGCCAGCAACCGAATTTGCGGGATATGGGTTCGACGGCGCTTGCTTCACTTGAATGTCCATTGACCGAAGATATGGATGGACGCGCGATTGATGAAATTTTTCAAGAACCGCTCGCGATAACTCGTCAGGGCAGTTCATACCGCGCTGAAACAGAAATGTCATCAATCAATGAATCGGTTTATAAAGCCGATGAAGAAGCGGAACTGCGAGAGCGCCTGCGGGCGCTCGGTTATATTGAATGAGTCTGGAGTCTGGAGTCTGGAGTCCTGTGTCAAAGATTTGGTAAGCGGACTTCAGACTCCAGACTCCAGACTCCAGACTGTTAAGATGAAAATTTTAATTATTGGACTTGATGCCGCAACGTTTGATTTGGTGAAGCCCTGGGCGGCGGCAGGCTTCCTTCCTACGCTTGCGCGATTGATGCATGAAGGCGCGTATTCGGTGATGTGTTCAACCCCGAATATGCATAGCGCCTCGGCGTGGACAGCGATACTCACGGGACTGAATCCCGGACGACACGGATTATATGTATTCAACGACCGCGATTTTGCCACCGGCAAACAGGTCTTTTTTAAAGGCGGCGACCGCCAGGGCGAATTGATTTCCGCGCATCTCGAAAAACACCGTTTAACCTGCGGATTTTTGAATGTGCCGATGACCTATCCGGCGGAATGTTTTGATGGCGGCTATATGATTAGCGGTCTGGATGCGCCGTCGCTCGGTGACAGCGCCTTTTGTCCGCCATCGCTTCGCGAAGAACTTTTCCAACGATTTCCCGATTATTATTTTACCCCGAAAAACATTGGCGATTTGATGAGCGCAGGTCGCATTGCAGATGCCGTGCAGGCGTGGCTTGAGATGATTGAAATCCAAACCTCGGCGGCGGAATATCTGATAGAAAAATACCCGACCGATTTTTTCATGACGGTGCATACGGCAAGCGATTGGGGCGGGCATAATCTGTGGAAATATTTCGACGAATCGCATCCCGAATATCAACCAAACTCGCCGCATCGTGACAGCCTGCTCAACATCTATCGCGCGCTTGATAGGGCAGTGGCGCGGCTTTTGCAATTGACGACTGACGATACTCAGGTCTATGTGATTTCCGATCACGGCATGGGAAAACACACGGGCGCGTCCTATCAGTTGGCGGCGTGGCTCGAAGCAAAGGGCTTTATGGTCAGAGCTAACCAAGCCGCTTCAAATGCCTCACTCATCAGTAAAAGTCGCAGCCTTGCTAAAAAAATTCTCCCGGCTGCGGTCAAAGAAAAGATTAAATCCGGCATCGGTGAAGCGCGTGTCAAAGCCCTGCAGGTATCCGAAAAAGATTCGTTTTACGCTTCGATTGATTGGTCTCGGACTCGTGCATATACAGAAGCCGGACGCCATGTGATTAATCTCAACCTTGCAGGGCGAAATCGCGATGGCATCGTTCAAGCGGAAGATTATCAAAAGGTTTGTGATGAGCTTATCGAAGCATTAAATGAATGGCGCGATGCGCGAGGCATAAAAGTCGTTGAGCGGGTGGTTCGCCGTGATGAGGTTTATCAAGGTGAATATGTGAGTCGCGCAAGCGACCTCTATATTTACTGGAACCCGCAAGCGCAGGTGGGCGAGCCGCCGAAATCGGTAAAAGCCAAAGGCTACTGGTGGAGCGGCGACCATCGCCCCGAAGGTATTTTGATTGCCAGAGGCAAAGGCATTCGCGCGGTTCGGGAATTAAAAACTTCGAGCGCCCCACAAGTCTATGACCTGGTGCCGACGATTTTACATAACGCGGGACTCGCGGTTCCCGCGTCGCTTGATGGTCGGGTAATTAACGAGATGAGTGAAAATCGCGAACCCGTAAAATTTTCTTCAACAGCGCAAAATTCCGAACATCAGAGCAGCGCGCTGAGTGAAGAAGAAGAGCGTTTAATCGAAGAAAAACTCCGGGCGCTCGGATATATGTAAGGGCGTCTCTTTGGCTGAAAATCAGAGCAGGGATGAACCGGTTGCTAATCCTGCCTATTCGGTTTTTCCCTGTTAAATTTTTTCCGAAATTAAAATCTGATAGCGAATGAATAAAACGGCGACAACCAACCGGCGAGTCCACTTAATGAATATCGCCTTCATCGTTCTGGTTGTCGTTGCGTTGTATTGGCAGGTGTTCTTTCTCGGCAAAACCATCATTGATGTTGATACGCTGAACAATCAATTGCCCTGGGGGTATGCGGCAAATGAGAAGGTCAATCATCCATACAATCGCCGCGACCCGACCGATATGTATTTGACGAGAGAATATTTTATCGTCGGGGCGTATCGCAATGGCGAACTGCCTTTGTGGAACCCTTACACATTCGCCGGGCATCCGATTTACGCAGACGGTGTGACGCGCATCTTTTCACCGACGCTGCTGGTCTACACTTTTTTGGATTTGCCTGTCGGTTATTCCGTAGCGCGGCTTTTGGAACTCATCTTGGGCGCGATTTTTATGTATCTCTTTTTAATCGCCATTGGGGTGAGCGCGCGCGGGGCGCTTGCCGGGGCATTGGTCTTTGAACTCTCTGCGCATTCGCTGTTTCATTTGACGGGCTTGGGTTGGTGGGGCGGTTTGATGTGGTTGCCGTTGATTTTTCTTTTTGTTGATCGCGCCATCACTCGAAATAATTTCAAGTATGCCATTCTTGCCGGGGTGTTTGTGGCGTTGCAATTTTATTCGGCGTATATGCCGAATCAGATTTATTACCTTGGCGCGGTGACGCTTTATTATCTGGTTTTCGGTAGGAAAGTAAAACGTCGCACTCATACAGATTTTGTTGCCTCATTAACGACTAAACGCCTGGCATTGATGCTTGCGGTCACCCTCGCTGTTGGCTTTCTATTGTCGGCTTCACAATGGATACCGGTGATGGAATTGTTGCAGGCATCGAATCGCCGCATTGTTCCTGTGCAAACCAGTTTTATTTATTTGCCGCCCTGGTATCTGTTGACTCTGATTTTTCCCAACCTGTTTGGCACGGCTTACGACCCGCAATTTGTGAATCTGTTTACCGCGCTCAATGTTTCACACGACCACAGCTTGTATCTGAGCATTGCCGCATTGTTGCCACTCGGTTTTCTGTTTTATTCAACCTGGAAAAAACGCCGGGACGCAAAAGGGCAAAATCAGGAAGCCACAAATTTAAGTTTTAAAGAGCAACGGTCAAAAAACCTGGACGCGGTTGAGGCAGTTGATTCGCAAGTACCTGTTGATGATTATCTTCATCAACAGCGCATCGCATTTTTTATCTTTCTCATTATATTTGCCATTTTTGTCATGATGGTCGCGCCGCTCTATGTCCACCTCACGCGATTTATTCCGGTATTACAAACAATTCGTGTCATCGTTCGCGCCGGCGTGTTGTTTATCTTTGCGGCTGCGGTTTTGGTGGCTTTCGGGTTTGACCGATTACTGAATACGCCCCGCGAAACATTTACCGGATTTTTTCGACTTGCCGGGAAATTTGTAATCGCGGTTTATGGCTTTGCGGGGTTGGCAATTTCGGTTTTCTATCTGTTCAAACTCACCGGTTGGTTAGGGAACACCAGTGCCGAATACAGCGCCGGTTCCGGTAAACTGGCGTATATGAAAAGCGTAATTGCCGCGATGAGTTCGCAATTTGCGCCGCCCAATCTGAATATTTTATTGCCGCTCGGTTTTCTGTTGCTGGTCTACCTGCTCTCGCGCCTTTGGATTCAAGGGCAACTCAACCGGAATTATTTTTACTGGTCGTTGATGATTTTTTTGGTTGTCGAACTGGCGATTAACAGTTGGCAATATGATAAAGCGCACGATGCCGCACGGGTTTTTCCGAAAACCGCGATTACCGAAAAATTGAAAACCTTGCCGCCCGGACGGGTGCTCATCACGCCTTCCGGTATCGAATCGAACCGGCGCGCTCATTTGAGCGAAGAAAAAGTCATCGCTCCGCCAAATACCTTGCTGGCTTACCAGATTCCAAGCGTGACCGGCAAAGACCAACTCTTTCCGAAAGCCTATAGAGAATTCTGTTCATTGATTGAGCCGCAAGACCGTCTGAGCCATGTGGTGTTCGATGAAACGACGTCGCCTTTTTTTGATGCCTTGAATGTGCGTTATGTCATAACTTATGAATCGGCAACGCCGCCTTTGAATCATCAATTGATTATGAAAGCCGAGGGTGTCGCGC
Source organism: Acidobacteriota bacterium (assembly GCA_040754075.1). Lineage (NCBI taxonomy): Bacteria > Pseudomonadati > Acidobacteriota > Acidobacteriota bacterium. The sequence continues at coordinate 186,470 of JBFMDH010000007.1, read as the reverse complement.
TATATGAAAATTTGAATGCTCTTGCGCGAGCTTATTTTGTTAAAAGCGTCACTTCTCAAAATGGTTTGAAAGCGGTTTTGCCGGAGCGCTTGCGACAATCCGATTTCGATATAAAGAGCGAAGCGGTAATTGGCGAAGGGAATGCATTACCGCAGAATTTCAGTGTCGGTGAAGCGCAAATCATCGAAGACCGGCGCAACCGTGTAGTCATTGAAACTGAAAACGCAGGCGAAGGGATACTGATATTGAGCGATACCTATTATCCCGGCTGGCAGGCAACGATTGATGGCAACGCGGTTGAGATTTTTCGAGCCAATCACGCGATGCGCGCGGTGCGCGTGCCTGCCGGGCGTCATGTGGTATCATTTTCGTTCGCGCCGAAACCATTCACTACATCCATTTATTTGAGTCTGACAACTTTGTTTATGGTGCTGGCAATCTTGATATTTATGCAAATCAATCAACAGAAAAAAATCCGCAATCCGCAGTAGGCTTGAGCCTGCCCTGCAATCCGCAATTAAAGGAGATGCCGCCACGATTTACGACAAGATAAAAAATACGGTTAAACACACGATAATTTACAGCATCGGCAGTTTTGTGAGCAGCGCCTTTGGCGTGCTGCTGATTCCGCTCTATACGCGCAAACTGCGAGCCAGCGAGTATGGCGTTCTGGCGTTGATGATGGTGACGCTCACGCTGGTCTCTGTGGTTTTAAAATTCGGATTAAACCAGGCATTTTTTCGCCATTATTACGATACCGAAGACCCTGAGCATCGCCACCGCATCGTCGGGTCAACCTTCATCTTTTTGCTGTGCTCAACAATCTTATTCACCGCCGTGCTCTACTGGTTGGCTCCGCACATCGCTATGCGGGCATTCACAGGCGAATCTCAACGTCCAGACCTGTTACGATTGATTTTTCTCATCGGTTTTTTTGAAGTCATCAATATCATTCCCGATTCGATATTGCGCGCCAAATTTTATTCGGCACGGTATTCGGGGTTGAACATCACCGCGTTTATCGTACAAATCGCTTTGATCTGCTATCTGGTCTATTTTGTTGAAGCCTCTGTGAAGATGGTTTTAATCGGGCGATTAATCGGCGTGGCGTTTGAAACAGCGATATTTTATGTGGCGGTCTGGCGCGATCTCAGTCTGAAATTTTCATTTCAGGAAGTACGCGACCTGCTGGCATTCGGTTCGCCGTTTATTTTCAGCGCCATCGCTTCGACGCTCTTCATTATGATTGACCGGTTTTTTCTGGAGCGCTATTCGGGCGAAACCGAAGTCGGGGTTTATTCGCTGGCAAACAATGTTACCGGCGCGGTCACGGCGCTGGCGATTATGCCTTTTTCACAGGTCTGGACAGTGATGCGCTTTAAGGTCATGAATGAAGAAGGTGCCGATGAATACTATTCGCGGGTGCTGACCTATATCGTCTTCGTCAGTATGTTTCTGGCACTGGGTGTCGCGGCGCTGGCAGGCAATGGATTGTTATTATTTGCTCATAGAAGTTATTACCTGTTTCCGACGATTCTGCCGTTGCTGGCATTGTCGGTGGTGCTCGATAGCGCGTCGCGGGTGCTGAACGTCGGCATCACCTTACGCAAACGGACGCTGTATGGTCCACTATTGACCATTGCCGCGCTCTTGTTCAATATCGCGCTCAATTTTTGGTTAATTCCGCGTTATGGCAGCATCGGCGCAAGCATTTCCACTCTGCTTTCTTATGCCTTTTTCTGCATCATTCGTTACACAGTGTCCAATCTGTTTTTTCCTGTCCACTATGAATGGCGACGGGTTTTTATGATCCTCGGTATCGGCAGCATCATCATTGCGTCGTTTTATGCTATTGATTTTACGATTGCGTCTTCGCCACGCAAAACCTTACTGGTGCTGACCGGACTCATCAAAGCCTGTATCGCGTTGATGTTTCCCTTTGCGCTACTGGCTTTGCGATTTTATGACCAACGCGAATTAAACCGCATTTCGGAAAAATGGCAGCAGCTTGTTGCCTTGATAAAAAACGGCAAACGAGAAGCGGTATTGCTGAGAGATTCGCGCAGTTGATATTCAATAATTCGTCTACTATAGTTTTTCGTTTATGAGTAATAAGGTTTTATTCATCGGGCTGGATGGCTCGACATTTGACGTTCTCGACCCGTTAATGCAGCAAGGCTTGATGCCACGTCTGCAAAAATTCATTGGTGAAGGGGTACGCTCACCGCTTGAAACCACCATTCCGCCAATCACCCCGACCGCCTGGGTGTCGTTTGCCACCGGCACCAATCCCGGAAAGCATGGCGTACTGGAATTCTTACTGCGCCGCAAAGGTTCAGGCGAACTCCCCGATACTCCCATCAGTTCACGTACACGCGATGGCTTGCCGTTTTGGGACGTGCTCGGCAATCTCGGCAAATCCGGTATTGTGACCAATATGCCGGTCACTTATCCGCCGAATATGGTCAACGGCGTGATGGTCGCAGATTTTTTAACCCCACGCGGACGCCAGGATTTCACTTATCCCGCAAGCCTTCGTCAGGAAATCGAATCGAAATTTGGTGATTATCAACTCTACATCACAGAAGTTTACGCGCCCGGCAATGTCGATAAGATGCTCGACCAGTTTTTTACAGAGTTGGAGTATAAGACCAAAGTCAACCTTTATCTGATGCAAAACTACCCTTGGGAAGTTTTTGTCACCCATTATTGGAGCACCGACCGCTTTCAACATGAATTGTGGCATGTGTTGGATAAAACGCATCCATTCTTCAATCAAAAAGAGCACGACACCCATATTGATCGCATACGCGAATACTGGCGCACAGTTGACGCGACACTAGGAACGTTGTTCGATGCGGTTGATTCAGACACCACGATTTTTATGGGGTCGGATCACGGCTTTGGCCCGATTCATAAATTTCTCTGCTTCAACGTCTGGTTGATAGATGAAGGGCTGCTGGTTTTAAAACGCGATGCCATGACGCGCTTGAAAAAAGCCTTGTTCAAATTGGGACTGACGCCCGATTTGGGATATCGCGCGGCGATGAAACTTGGCTTGGCGCATTTGCGGCTGTCCGTAGGCGTTACCAATCGTTCAAAGTTGATGAAGCTGGCGAATGCTTTAATGCTATCGCTTGAAGATGTCGATTGGACACGCACCAAAGCTTTTTCAAAAGGCAATTACGGGCAAATTTTTATCAATCTGAAAGGGCGCGAAAAACACGGCATCGTTGAACCCGGCGCGGAATACGAACAGGTGTTGCAGGATGTCGTTTCGCGTCTAAGAAACCTCATCGACCCGCAAACCCAACAACCGCTAATCGGTCCCATCTGGCGACCCGAAGATTTATACAGCGGCGCGCATACCGAAGAAGCGCCTGACATTCAATTTCTGCCGACCGATATGACCAACAAACCGCTCGGCACGTTGGATTTGACCTCGAACAAATTCATCACTCCGGTCTATGGCAATTCCGGCGACCATCGGATGCACGGCATTATGATTGGACGCGGCGCGAATTTGCGACAAGGGGTGCAATACACCGGAGCGCGCATCATCGATTATGCGCCGACCATCTTGCACACCCTCGGCATAGAGGTTCCCGCAGATATGGACGGTCGCGTGTTGGAAGAAATTTTTACCGAAGAGTATATGCGACAAACCCCTGTGCGACGGTCGGATGCTTCGGTGTATGTTGGCTCAGGCGATGTCGATGTGATGAGCGACGAAGACAGTGAAGAAATCCGCGAACGTCTGCGCGCGCTCGGTTATCTCGGTTAGAATGATTTGGAAGTAGGTGACAAATTATGAGTGTAGGATTAGCCAACTTAGTCAGAACAGCAGATATATGTGGGGGACGGTTAAGGGTTGAAGGCACTCGCATCACGGTTAATCAAATTGTCTCTCTTTACAAGCGAGGCATGAACGCTGAGGAAATCGCGGACGAATACCCCCAATTAAATCTGGCACAGGTTTATACTGCCCTGGCTTACTATCATAGCAACCGTGATGAAATCGAAAGTGATTTAGAGTCGGAAAGAGCAGAAGCTGAAGGGTTAGAAACAAAATTTAAGAAACCATAGCCGTTTCAGGTTGGATGTATCTTACGAAGTAGAGCCAGGTAGTAGGGGTTATGAGAATCAAGTTATACATTGACGAAGATGCAATGTCGCACGCCTTGGTTCAAGGGCTTCGTGCACGCGGGCTTGATGTTATAACAGTGTTTGATGCAGGAATGGTAGGCGAATCCGATGAATCTCAACTTGAGTATGCCACTGCTCAAGGGCGCACACTTTATACTTTTAATGTAGGAGATTTTTGCAGGCTTCATGAGAGTTATCTGAGTCAAGGAAGAGAACACGGCGGAATTATTGTAGTTTATCGTCAGCGATACTCAGTTGGAGAACAGTTGAAACGTTTATTGAGTTTAGTAGATAGGAAAACCGCCGATGAAATGCGAAATCACCTTGAGTTTTTATAAGTATTGATGGGCGACGAAGACAGTGAAGAAATCCGCGAACGTCTGCGCGCGCTCGGTTATCTCGGTTAGAATGATTTGGAAGTAGAGGTGAATTGTGAATTTGGGAATAGTAATCGGCAGGACTTACAGAGGTAGCTTTCCTGAAATAGAATCTATTTTGGCTAAAGTTTGATATGTCAAATGAAATTGGAGCCAGAGGCGAATCCTTATTTATCGTATTACTTACCAAAGCTTATGGTAGGAAGTATCATTTATTTCGTCCTCAATTTTTAGGAGATAAATGGCCGGGTATAGACTTTATCATTGAATTAATAGGTAGTGGCATTACGACGGCATACTTTTTCGTTCAGGTGAAAACCACAAGACTCGGTTATACAAGAAAAGGCAATCGCCTTAAAATCAAAGTCAGCAAGGACGAACTTAATAATTTAGCTTCATATTGTGCGCCAACTTACGTTGTAGGCATAGATGAAGTCGGAGAAAAAGGTTTTATTCTTTCTGCAAAGAAACGGTGGAAAAAAGGCTTGACCAGTTTGCCCACGCATTTCCCAATCAATGAAGATAATCAAAAGTTCCTTTGGGAGGAGGTGAGAGATTATTGGAAAAAGTCTAAAATGCATAAAGGGCGATCAAAATTTTATGACCTTGGACGGAGATAATTCAATGGAGAAAAGTAACTCTTTTTTACTAGCCAAAAGAGCCGAAGCGCTTGCGACTGTGTATCTGACGAGAAGGGACGATTTGAAAATTCATGAGCAAAGCAATAATTATGGATTCGACTTATTAGTTGAAATTAAAAATGGGCAAGTAGCAACCGGCAGATTTTTCGGTGTGGAAGTAAAAAGATTACCCGGTCACCAAAAAGTTCAACTCTTAAAGCCATCTCAGGATGAATTCAGGATTAACTTGAAACCAATTACCTTTCCCAAAGACATTCCTTTTCCGTTGTGTCTCTTTATTTTTAATATGCAAACGGACGAAGGCTATTATCGGTGGATTAAAGAACCTGCGTTTGGGGCGGATAATCAGCCTCTTTTAAAATTAAATCAAAAGAGTAAATTCAAATTTCTTGATAATAAATCTTTGGATGAAATTATTGCTGCCGTGAATAATTGGTATGACAATCAGTTAAAGATTCCAGCCTGATATTTCGATTCATGATTTCACCCGTGCAAAAGATGAGATTGGAGGTAAAGCGATGAAAAGTTGCTTTGCGCTTTTGGTTTTTGTGCTTTTGACGGGAACTGCATTCGGTCAGGATAGACCGGAGCAAATCAGCAACGAATTCCAACCCCATACCCAAACCGAACAAATTAAGAATGAAATTTATCGGTTGGCAAATTCATCTTCAATAAGTGAACGCGCCTGGGCAGCATATCTGATTGGCAAACATAATTTGAAAGAGATAGCGCCGTTGCTTCTTGAATTACTCGCAGACCGAGAGAACCGGAATCATTATGAAGAATTTGCTTTCTCAAACGTGGCGCTTGATGCGTTGGTTCAATTGAATGCAACCGTACCCGCAGAAGCCTTGGTTCCAATCTATACGCACTATCCGCATCAAGTCTTGATTCTTCTGGCACTGTCTCCGGCGGAAAATCAAAAAGTCTTACTTGATATTGCCAAAACCCAAGCTGTCCCGGATATCTTCTGGCTGATGACTCACAATCTGCTCAGCGAAAGTAAAGCAAAAGGATTTGCCGCGTTAATACTCCGGGATTTGCACCTGGAAACTTCTGTTTCTGTGCAGGATGATGAAAGTCCAGGTTATGGATTTGGCGGCAGCATCGGCAGCGGCAACCACCATAATTTCAAAAAAATTCCCGAAGGCTTTCCGCCAACCGCGATTTACGCTTTGACCGGTAATGCGGAACGTGGCGCGACGGTGATTGCGCCGGGAAAACGCCCGGTCTTTTACCTGCGCCAGATTCTTGAGCCGGGAACCACTAGCCGTGTGAGCGTCGACCGCGCTTTTTATTTGCAGGATAAAGATGAAGCGGCGCTTGAATATCTCGCCGCTTTGCTCGATACCACACAGGACGATTTGAATTTAGTTGCCAGAGATTTTCAAAAGCTGATTTGGAAAGGCAAAGAGAAATACAAGACCGATATTGAGGCAATTAGAAAAAATGTGGAAACGGATTTCTCAAATTTAAAATATCGCTTAATGGAAAAAGGCTTATTGACCGAGGATGAATTTGAAGCCGGTAAACTCAATCTGGCAATTAAAATTTATGACAGGCGAGCCGTTAAAAAAATTCCCTTGCCGGATTTATCAGGCATTACCAAAGCCGAAGAAAATTAACAACGAAAGAATCCAAAAAATATTCGATGCCATTTAACACCATCTCCGCAGTATTGCCTGCATACAACGAAGAGGAAAATATTGAAATCGCGACAACGCGAATGGTCGAGGTTTTAGACTCATTAAATCTTACGGATTGGGAAGTCATCATTGTGGATGACGGTTCGGTTGATCAGACGCCGGAAATTGTCGATAGACTTGCGGTTGCCAATCCCGAACACATTCGCGTCATTCATCATCAGCCCAACAAAGGCTATGCGCAGGCATTAAAGAGCGGCTTTACCAGCGCCCGTCACCAACTGGTTTTTTATACCGATTCAGATAATCAATTCGATGTGCGGGAAATCAAAAACCTGTTGCCGCTTATTGAAAACGCCGACATCGTTTGCGGTTTTCGCATCTATCGCTTTGACCCGCTCACCCGCCTGGTATTAGCCTGGGGCTATAATCTGCTGGTGCGCATGATATTTCGTATCAATGTGAAAGATGTTGATTGCGCGTTTAAATTATTTCGCCGTGAAGTCTTTGACCGCGTGACCATCGAATCGAAGAAATTTTTTGTCGATGCCGAGATACTCGCGAAAGCCCGTTACTACGGAATGAAATTGGTTGAAATCGGCGTGCGCCATTATCCGCGTCAGGCGGGCAGGTCTACAGTTCGCGCCAGTCATATCTTTTCAACCCTCAGAGAAATTGCTCAGATGTGGATGAATATCCATTCAAAACCGCGTCATTCCGAGAAGGGGAGAACGGGCGAAGGAGAGAAAGGGAGAAAGGGAGAAAGGGAGAGCTAGGAAATTTACTCTCAAAATTTTCTATTTTTCCTGTTGATTCAATGAATCGAATGAGTGAAGCGCAAGACGACAATCAAACATTGGAAAAAAAACGCGGCTTGAATTGGCGCGGCGTGATTCAGGTCTGTATCGGGATCGGCGCGCTTGCCCTGTTGATTTACAAATCCGATACTCACGCGCTTTTGGAAGCTATCAAAACCACACGCATTTCATACTTGCCGTTTGCGGTTCTGATGACGATTCTGGTGAACTGGTTGATGGCTTATCGCTGGGGCGTGATTTTGAATGTGCGTGGGCAAAAAATAAAAACTCACCGGTTGTTTTTATACTATCTCATCGGCATTTTCTTCACCAATTTTGTGCCGGGTGGCGGCATCAGCGGTGATGTGGCGCGACTCATTTATGCCGACCGTGAGGTTCGCGATAAACCGTTTGTCTTATCAACGCTCATTTATGAACGGTTGGTCGCGCTGTTTGTCCTGTTGTCACTGGGTTTTTTTGCGACCCTGGCGAGCCGCAATGATTTGCCCGAAGGTCGGGCATTCTATCTCGGTGAAGCCGTACTTGCCGTCGCGTTTTTAGCCTCAGCAAGTTTGATGAGCGAGTTCTTATCATCAAGGCTCGCCAAATTGGCGCAATGGATTGGCAGAAAGGTTGGTCTGGAACGCCTGGGGCTTGCCGTCGCGCGAACCCTTGAAGCCGCATCGGAACTTAGAAAACATAAAAAGATGTTGTTAATGACCGTTCTGCTTTCCATTCTCATTCGCGTAGCTTGGGGCTTGGGTTGTTTCATCGTCGCGCAGGCGATGAATTTGCCGGTGAGTTTCCCGATTTTATTTTCATTTATCTCGTTGATTGATATTGTGCGAATGTTGCCGACGTGGGGCGGCGGCATTGGGGTTCGCGAGTGGGCGCTGGTTGCGCTCTTTGCCAATCTCGGCATTGCCCGCGAACAGGCGTTGATGTTTTCATTTCTGGCGTTCGCGCCGGTGATGTTGAATGCGTTCGTTGGCGGCATCATCTACACTTCAAGCGCCGGTATCTTGAAAAAAGAATTGCAGGGCGGGACAGTGCCCACCAAACAGGTCGAAGTCTAAAGCGAAGATGAGCGATAACCACCAATTGAAAAGGAACATTTTCTGCTTTTTACTGCTGGCGCTTTTGACCGTCGCCATCTTTTCTGAGCTTTATAATCGGGAAAACTCGCTCTCCTATTCAATCGGCTATAACCTGTACGGCGCTGAGCGTGTGCTTGATGGCGAAATCCCTTACAGAGATTTTCACACCCTCTATCCACCGGCGATTGTCTATCTCAACGCAGCGATTTTTAAATTATTCGGCATCACCCTGCTCAATGCCTTGTTTACGGTCATGCTTTTTAAAGTAGGTACAACGCTGGTGATTTATTTATGCGCCAGACGAATGTTGCCGATCAGTTGGTCGCTGGTTGTAGCGGCATTTTCATTAATCTGGCTGAGACCTAATGGCCCATTTAAAGCTGTACCGATGCACTATGGAGCATTATTTCTGGCGCTGGCATTGTTTTTTCTTTTGAGCAAACGGTTGAATGGTTCATTGATTTTATCTGCCGGAATTGCGCTCGGCGTCCTTACATTGTTCAAACACAACATCGGCGCGTATGCCGTGCTGGCGACATTGGCAAGTTTTCTGGTCGATGAAACCTCAAAGAAATTTTCTATCAGATATTTTTTCACCAGTTTAAAACCCATCACGTGGCTGCTCATTGGCGTAGCTTTGCCGGTCTTGCCGACGCTTTTTTTCATCTGGTCGAAAGGCGCATTGCGACAGATGATTGCTGCCTTACTTTTCGGACCCGGTGAATTTTTATTGAATAGACTCGCGGCTGCGCCAATGCCTTTCATTCCCCTCGGTTTTGCCGTTTTGCTTGGGATCTTTTTGTTAATGATGAATAAAGTTAAAGCGCAACCGGTTATTTCAACTGCGATTTCACTGATTGCGGTTTTGTTAATCGCGGGTTGCAGTTTGGTTGGTAAGCAAAGTTGGGTTGATGCGTTGATATTCTATCTGCCGGTTTTCACGATTATTGCCGGGTTGCTTTTTGTGGTTTACGCGAGCCGTTTTGAATTCGCCAATCAACGGGCAGGCTTGCTGGTTACCTTATTTACCGCTGCTGCCTTGATGGAAGCCTTCCCGCGATTTGCGCGTGAACAGGCAATCGCCGCCATGCCATTCGTCGCCCTGTTGCTGCTATTTCTGCTGTTTAATTTCAGACCGTTGATTGAAAAATTCATCGGCGCGAATTTGAACCTCAAAATGACATTGGCGATACTTCCGCTTTTACTGTTTGTGATGGGCGCAAGACTTTTTGCACAGACCTTTTTTGATCGGGCATTGCGTTTCAAGAGCACAACTGAACTCGCAATCGCTCGCGGTCGCGGCGTCTATTTTCCCGCTGAAAAAGCCGCTGAAATCGATCAGGTGACGAGTTACCTTCGCGAACGTGTGCCGGAAGGCGGTTATTTTTTTGCCGAATCCTATGCCGGGTCATCATTTCTCTTTCTCGCTGACCGCAATAATCCGTCGGGCGCGCAATTCTGGGGTGGGGTCGGTGTGAAAGAGCGCGAACGCATTGAAACACTTGAGGCATTGAAACGCGAAGATGTGCAAGTGATTGTCACCAACTCAAGAGATTTGGAAGCCGAAAAATATCCGCCAATGCGCGAATTTATTAATCAGAATTTTAAATTGACCAGACAATTCGGCGACGTGCAGATTCTCGAAAAGCATTGATGAGCGTTTATACCGAACAAATTGAGTCCGAAACCAAAACCCCGCAAACCCTGGTGATGCGCAGTCTGCCTTGGGTCATCACCCTTGTTGCCGGACTCATCTGTTACGGACTTTTTTACAATCGCAGCGTGTGGCTTTCGGTAATCGGTTACAGCATCTCGCCCGCCGAACGTGTGCTTCAAGGCGAAGTGCCGTATCGCGATTTTCTTTACAACTACACGCCGGGCATCCTCTGGCTCAATGCCTTCCTGATGAAAATCTTGGGCACGAATTTGCTGACCGTTCATCTCGGATTATTCGCTTTTAAACTGGCGACCTTGCTCGTTCTCTACCTGGTCGCGCGAAAACTTGTCGGGCAGTGGTTCGGGTTAATTCCGGTTGCGCTGACGCTGAGTTGGATCGGTTACAAATATATATTCGGGGTTTTTCCGACGCAGTATTCGATGCTTTTTGTGCTGTTCGGTATTTACTCCATGCTCAGGTTTGATGAACGCGAAAAAACAATTTGGTTACTCGCTTGCGGGTTAAGCGTCGGCGCGGTCTTTCTCTTTAAATACAATGTCGGGATTTTGCTATTTGGCGCAGCAACCTTGATTGTCTTTATCAAGCAACTCACAATTTCAAATAAATCACTTGGTCAACGCTTGATTCATACTTTTAAAATCGCCGCGATTTTCTGGCTGGGTTTTGCGATGGCGCTGGCTCCGTTGATTTATTACCTGGTGAAGCATCAGGCGCTCCAGGCAATGATTAACCACTTCCTGCATCATGCCTCGGCATATAGCGGAGAACGCGCGGTTGCGCTTCCCGGCTTGAAATGGTTAATCCCGGTTATTGCCGGGTTGATGGTGGTGAGCGGGGTTGGGGTTGTTGTCGCTCGCAAAACTCTGAAATATTTTAATGCTTTTGTTGGGATGGTCGTTCTGGTTGCCGGGGCAGTGCTGTTTTATCCCAACCGCGCTTTCATTATTAAAAATTCGGCGATGGCAACCGTCGCTTACCTGCCGCTCTTTTTGTTTTTCGCCATCGCCATCGGGCTGCTGATTAGTTACTGGTTTTTAATCCGCAATTCACTGAGTACGGGCAAGGCAAAATCATTAACCAATAAACGCGAGTGGTGGACATACAATCGCCAGGTGATCATCGTCGGTTTATTTGCGCTTGGCGCTTATCTGGAAATTTACCCGCGAGCCGATTACTACCATGTCATTCGCGCGCTGCCGCCAACATTTTTGTTGATGACGCTGTTGCTGGTAAAAGCTGTGCCAATTTTACAGGAAATGTTTAGCGCCCAATCGCCATTATTAAAACCCGCAATCTATCGGGTCATAGGCGCAGTGGTTATGCTGTTTGGTTTTGTTGGCGTGCAAAATTCCTGGCTTCCGAACTTCGATGCTAAATTTCGTTTTATTGACCGCGCAGCGGTTAATATCGAACGCGCGCAAGGGATTCTCGTGCCACCCAAACAGGCTGAATTCATTGAACAACTCACGCAGGCGATTCAGTCCAACTCTTCACCCGACGATTATATTTTTTCGTTTGGGCAACGCGGCGCGGGCTTTTATTTTCTTGCAGGACGACCGAACCCTACCAAATTTGTCTGGTGGCGCAATGTCGGCATTTCCAAAGCCGACAGAGAAGCGGTCATTCAGATGCTTAATGAAAAACGGGCGAAACTGATTCTTTTGCAAGACAGTTTAAAAGATGCGCGGGTGCGCGAAGCCGTCGCCGCAAATTACCATCAGGTTGGCTGGGTGAGCGGCATTGCGATTTATGATCGCAATACATAATCAGACGGTGATTCAAGTAGCTAACCTTGAAAATTGAATTATTGAATTCTGGGAGTGTGAATGTATAAAAATTTTCTCGTTGCGGTTGTCATGCCAATTCATAACGAAGCGCAACAGATTGAACGGGCAATCGCGCGTATACCGGATTTCGTTGACTATATCTTTGCCGTTGATGATGGCAGCAGCGATGCAACCTGGCAAAAACTTTATTCAATCGGTGACCCGCGTTTGCAGCGATTGCGCCATGAAAAAAATCTGGGAGTCGGCGCGGCAACCAAAACCGGTTATCGTCAGGCGTTAAAAAGTGATGCAGATTTCGTTGCGGTGATGGATGGCGATGGGCAAATGGCGGGAGAGGATTTATCTGTCTTGCTCGATGCGGCAATCGAGGGCGCTGATTTTGTAAAAGGCAATCGTTTTCTATCGCAAACAATCAAGCGCATGCCTTTAGGGCGATGGATTGGCAATTGTTCATTCAGTTTTTTAACTCGCCATGCGGTTTCATTCTCAGAAAAAATTGATGCGCAATGCGGCTTTACGGTGATTCGTCGCCGGGCGCTTGATTGCTTGAATATTGAAGGGTTGTTTAATCGTTATGGCTTTCCCAACGAGATGTTTTTTGAGGCGCATCGCCAGGGCTTAAAAATTGCCAATGTGCCGGTGCAAACCATCTACGGCGACGAGGTTTCCGGCATCAACCCGTTTAAAGTCGTACCGATTATCGGTTGGTTAATCGCTCGCAATTACTTGAGAAGAAAATGGTCAATTCTGACAACCGGTTGGGCTGCATCGGCAAAGCGCCCGCTCAGGAGATTTTTAAAAGCAGAGCCAATCAATGAATGATGCAGAGGCATTGATGAATTCCACCAATAAAAAAAGGTTGTTGATTTTAACCAGTTCATTTCCGAATTCAAAGACAGATGAAACCTGCGCTTATATTCGTGAATTCGCTGAGCGCCTCGCTGCTGAATTTGCGGTTACGGTGTTTGCGCCAAACGATGCGCGAGCCGTGAATGATTCATATGATGAGTTTCAATTGGTACGTCCGAATAATTTTATCCCGTCAAGATTTGAGCCAATGCAAGCCAGTCGGGATTTGAATGAACTGGTTTCGCAAAATCTCTTTAACAAAATTCTGTTGCTTGTTTCGCTAACTGGATTTTTCCTTCGCGCTTTCGTTCTGGCGCTTCGCGCCGATGTGATTTGTTCACATTGGCTTTTGCCTTCGGGAATGATTGGAGCCGTCATCGCGAGGGCGCTGAATAAACCGCATTTATTAATCGAGCATTCGGGGGCTTTGCATTGGTTGCGGGGTCAATCCATCGGTCGCTGGTTGGCGAAATTTATGGTTGATGCAAGCAGCCGCGTGGTTGTCGTCAGCCGCGATTTGCAGGAAAAACTGCTTGCGCTCTACCCGCAGGCAAAGGGGAAAATCGAACTTATTCCAATGGGGATTTCGGTTCCGGCATTCGCAAAAAATTTAGCTTTAAATCAATCGGCGAAGATTCGACCTTCTGTACCTGGCAAAATTTTATTCATCGGTCGATTGGTTGAAATCAAAGGCTTGACGGTTTTGCTCAAGGCATTAGCCGACCTGCCCCACATTCAATTATTAATTGCCGGCGAAGGCGAGCAAAAAAATAACTACAAATCGCTCGCCGGACAACTCAACCTCAATGCCGAGTTTTTGGGACAGGTTGGTAGAAATGAAAAACGTCAGTTGCTTGCCGCGTGCGATGCGGTGGTGATTCCTTCAATGGTTTTACCCGGTGGACGAACGGAAGGCGTGCCTGTGGTTATGCTTGAAGCGATGGCGGCAGGGGTTCCGGTTATTGCTTCAAATGTCGGTGGGCTTGCGGAAATTATTGTTGATGCTGAAAGCGGATTACTGTTTGAGGCTGGCAATTCTGAGAGGTTAGCTGAGAAAATCAACCATTTAATTGCCCATCGCGAATTGCAACGACGGTTGAGCGTCAATGCACGACAATTGGTTGAAGCTTATGATTGGCAAATCGTCGGTTCGCGGTTCACTGAAATGATTAATCATATTTTGAGGATGAATGGCTCAGTCGCAAGTTACACACCCGCCCGCAAACCAAACGCCTGATGTTGCGAAAACCGCCGGTCGCGGAACGATTTATATTACGCTCGCCAAACTCTGGTTTATCATCAGCGGTTACGGCATCGAATTCACCTTGCCGCGATTGCTGACGAAAGAAAATTTCGGACTCTATAAAGTCGTCATCGGCGCGATCTCCATCATCAATGCGGTTATTGTCACCGGCACTCAGCAAACCGTTTCAAAATATATTTCCCAGGACGAATCAAAAGCCGATTCAGTCAAATTCCAGGCTCTCAAATTACAACTACTGGTTGGCGGAGTTGCTGCACTGGGGTTTTTTCTTTTGTCGCCGCTTATTGCCGATTATTTGAATGATGAACGGTTGACCGACTATTTGCGCATCGCTTCATTGATTACCCTTTCGTATGCTTTTTATGCCGTGTTTATTGGTTATTTTAACGGTCAGAAAAAATTTTTAACCCAAGCCGCGCTCGATATGGCGTATTCAACTTTTAAATTTGCCTTTATCGTTTTACTTGTCATATTCGGTTTGGGTGTTGCCGGTGGCGTCGGAGGATTTGCATTGGCTGCGGCAAGTGTGTTGGCGCTGTCTGCGGTAGTTGCCGGACGCGGCACACGATTTGGCGAAGTTCAAACCAGCGAATTATTCAAATTTCAAACTTATCTGTTGTTATTCACCCTGGTTTTAAATCTGTTGCAGAAAGTTGATTTGATGCTCGTCAAAGCCTTGTCTTCAGATGATGTGACGATTGCCAGTCGCAACGCCGCGGATTATGGCGCAGCAATCAACATCGCCAATATCACCTATCAGATTATCATCTCGGTAACCTTTGTCATTTTTCCGCTGATTTCCGCAGCGTCGTTTGTTGATGACCGGGAAAAGACCCGCAAGTATATCGGCAATACTTTGCGCTATTCGTTAATGATCATGTTATTGACCGCGACTTTGTTCTCGGCGAACGCCCGCGAGGTACTATTCGTGCTCTATCCGAGTGAATATCAACCGGGCGCGGGAGCGTTGATGGTGGTTGCGTTCGGGATGTTGTTTTTCGGCTTGCTTTATATTTTGACGACCATCATTTCAGCCAGCGGCAATCCGAAAATCTCGCTGGCAATCGGCATACTGGCTCTCGGTATCAGCGCCGTTCTCAACTATTTTTTAATCCCGGCTTATGGACTGACCGCAGCAGGGGTAGCGACAACCATCGCGATGTTAAGCGGGGTGATTGCCGGGTCGATTTATCTGTTTACGAAATTTAAAACCTTGATGCCAATTACATCTATCATACGCCTGACGGGTTGCGCCGCAGCGGTCTATGCGCTCTCAATGGTTTATTCACCGGCATCAAAAATTTTAATCCTGGTTAAGCTCGCCATTTTGGGACTGATTTATCTTGCTGCATTATTGCTAAGTCGTGAAGTCGGACGCGAAGAGGTTGTCCTCATCAAACAGGTCTTAAAAAAATGAATGTGGGTGATTCAATCTTGAAAAGCGCCCAATAAATCCTTCATTATTCGGCAACATTATTACTTAAATCGAGGAGAAGACCCTTGCAAATTCAACGACAGATTTGTCCGGCTTGCGCTGCGCCTCTGCCCGGTTCAACTTCGGAATCTGTGAAATGCGAACATTGCGGCAGCCAGTTGCGCCTCAAAAAAGATACAGGGCAATTGTTCCCGGTAATCAACCCCAACGTCGAAACCGCCAAACCGCTTCGCCCACCGATGAGCAAGGCGAAAAAGCGAACAATCGTCGCCGGTATCTTGTTCATCGTTATCGCAGGGATTTTGATGGCGTACATTTATAACCGCTACAACTGGCACCGAGTGATTAACAGCGTTGCCTGGTCGCCCGATGGTCAACGTATTGTCTCTGTGCATGGACAAGGTTTCGGGATAGGTGGAGGAACACTGAGGGTTTGGGACGCCACCAACGGTAAGTCGTTAAAGGTCATCACCAATAAAAATGTGTTGATGTGGCAAGTGATTTTTTCACCGGATGGCAAATATCTGGCAACCGGAGAACACGATGGCGCGATTGAAATCTGGGATGCGCAAAACCTGGAACCGGTTCAACGATTTCAGGCAGGCGGCAGTTTCGTTGATAACCTGGTCTGGTCGCCCGATAGTAAACAAATTGCCGAAGGCGATGCCAATGGAACTTTATGGGTGTGGGATGTAGCGAATGGCAGGAAGTTATATTCACAAGGAGTGCATACCGATAGACTGGAAATTCTGGCTTGGTCGCCCGATGGCAAATACATTGCAACCGGCGGCTGGGATGGGTTGATTCGTGTTGTCGATGCTGCCACAGGTCAAATGCTGATGGAGTTCAAAGATAAGAGTTATTTAAACAGCGTGGCGTGGACAGCCGACAGTAAATATCTGGCGGCGGGTGGACTCGGAAATATGGTTCATATTATTGATGTCGCGAAGGCCACAGAGGTGTTCAAACTCGAAGGACATAAAAATTCCATTCGCATGGTATCGTGGTCACCGGATGGAAAATGGATTGCGTCGCTCGCGCAGGATGATACGGTGCGCATCTGGGATGCGGTGACCGGCAAAGCCGTTCAGGTTTTAGACAATGGGGGGTACAACCAGAATATGATGTGGTCGCCGGACGGAAAATATTTAGCGTCGGGTGGCTGGGGAGTTTTGCGAATCTGGGAAACCGCGAATTGGACGATGCAACAGGTTCAAGTTTTTGATCGAAGTAATGATGTGCGAATTGCCGGTTGGTCTGCTGATAACCGGCAGGCGCTAGTTGTCGGCAAATATGATGAAATCATTAAAATTTTAGAGGTGGCTAATCAACACGAACTCGCATCAATGCAGGTAAGCGTCGGCGAAGCCATTCGTCGTGTGTTGTTTTAATTAATTCTTGAATGGAACACTATTTTTGATTGAGAAAATCTCTCATCTTTTCCAGACCTTTGTAATCATCTTTACCGGCGAGAACGTCGCGCCAGGCTTGACGAATATTTTCCTTGTCCTGCTCGGTAAGGTGCCACGATAACGGCGGGCTTTCATTTTTATCAGGCGATTGATATTCAAATATCGCGGTATCGATTATCACACGTTCCGCTTCGTTTTTTCCCTGCCAGAACTTTTGCAGTAAATCCAATTCAATATCGTTATGCGAAATCTGCCCGGTATCGCGAACATGCAAGAGCGTGGCAATCGGCGCGAAGGCTTGATAAAACCAGCCGCGATTGTTTTCCGCTTGCAGGGTTGAGGGCGCAGCGCCACGAATTTGCAAAACCATAATGCGTTTAATTTGATTGCTGGTTTTTTGTAAAGCGTAATCGAGCCATTCAACCAGGCTGGCAATCCCATAATTGTCATAATAGCCGCCATCGACGACATGGAACGTCACCCCTTCGACATCGGCGCGCGCTGCCGGCGTTACATATGGAAAAGTGGCAGACAGTCTCGCCGCGGTCACTACCGCCAGGTCTTTATCGGGATAGGCTTTTTCAAAACTCAAACTCCCCTGTGACAGGAATGCATCGTGTTGCGGTCTGTAGGTTTTAGAAGGGACTTTAGTTGTTGCCATTAAAAATCGCTGTCCGGTATCGGCAACCGTGGCGTTGAAAATATTAGCCGGTCGCCATCCGGCGTTGACGCCTTCGCGCCACTCGGAAAGGCACTTTGATAAATCGCATTTTGCGGTGTCGCAATTTTTTTTCCAAGCCTGTTCAAGCGCCCACCCACGGCTGATTGCCGAATCTCCGAAAAATGGCAAGATCACGCGCCAGAAATCCGGATAAACCAATCCCCAGGAAACATCGTTGAGACTTGAACGCATGGCGCTTTCGACAATTTGATTCAAGGTCTCCCCGTTGGGTGGGCCATCTGCCGTATAACCGTTGACGAAATACATCGAACCGACGCTGCCTCCTGAAACCGAACTGATGACTTTGATGTGGCTGCCAAACTGGTTGCCGAATGTCTCTTGCAATCCGGTCAAGACCTGCGCTGCCCACGCCGATGCCTGAATGCCGCCGCCGTTTGCAGCTACGACAATGGCATATTCAGGCGCTTCCTTTCGCATGATTTCATCGGGGGCGGATTTCGGTGTTTCTTGTTGCAGAGTTTTCGCAGGGAAAATGTTGTAGTAATAATCGGTTTGTTTGAACTGTGCGGTGATCAGCAGCAAGATAGCGATAACCATAAACACCGGCACGCGATAAAAATCCAGAAAGAAAGTCATACCGGAAATCAACCAGCACAAAATCATTATCAAGAGAATGACATAAGAAAGGGTTGGCACCAGTTCGGAAAAGCGCCGTGAATTCAACCGGAAATATTTCACGATGCCGATGCTGGCGTATACCAACATCGAGATGGCAAATAATGCTGCGGCAACGCTGTGATGACCGCTTTCATACCCTTTACCCAAAAAGTCGAAAATGGTTTTTAAGGAAAAATAGTCTTCAAATAGTTGGGCGGTTTTCGGGTGAATCGCGATTTGTAAAGCGACAATCGAAAGTGCGCCTCCGAGAATGGCAAGCCCGATGCCTTGAAGAATTTTAGAAAAGCTGCTTTTAAAATTCATAAACGCGCCGATAATCATCGGCACAGCCAGTAGTCCAACCAGATAATCGTACCACGGGAAATCCGGGTTGAGCGGCAACGGAGTCAACGTGCTGAATCGTTTTGGACCCTGAAACAAAACTAACTTCGAGGTAAATAAAATTGTCCAGGCAGTTAAAAATGAAAGCAAGGCAACCACCGATAATCCGAACCCACGGACATCGAACAATCCCTTGAGCAATGCCGAAGCATTGGTTTTATAAGCCAGATAGGGAATCGCAACCAGCAGCAAAGCAGTCACGATGGGCATTCGCATCAGATATAAATAGGGCAAAATATCCAGTACGGTTTGCAAAATAGTTTGCCCGGTAGTTTGCAATGCAAAAAAGGTTGGTTGCACGTTCTGCCTCCGGTTTTTGTTGGTGCATTATTCATGGTTTAGAGCGGGCTTTCAAGGAGAGTTTCGATTACCCGATGACTGAAGGGTATAACCAGGCTGTAACAAAGTCGGAAGCCGTGATATTGGGAACGCGGACGTCCACGTCCGCAGCCGTGAAGTCGGCGGACGTGGACGTCCGCGTTCCCAGTTAAAAAGTTTTCTGATTCCTCATAGAGAAGCACTTTTGGATTTACCCCAGACTTTGTTACAGCCCTGAAGGTATAACGAAGCCGTTTGAATAAAGCTTATCCGGCAACGTATTATTTCTGTTTTGCACGAAGGTCAAATTTATGCGAAGTAAATTATTGGTCATTGGACTGGATGGCGCATCGTTCAATGTTTTGGATGCGCTGATTGAAAAGGACTATTTACCGAACCTTGCCCGCTTGATTCAAAACGGCGCGCGCGCCAATCTGGAAACCACTTTCCCGCCGATTACTGCTGTCGCCTGGTCTTCATTTATGACCGGGAAAAACCCCGGTAAACACGGGATTTTTGAATTTGTGATGCGCGAACAGAAATCGAACCGGCAACTGGCGGTAAACGCAAGCCTCAGACACGGGCGAGCCATCTGGGATATTTTGAGTGCCGCAGGCAAGCGCGTCATCGTTCACAATTTCCCCTGCACCTATCCGCCGCGCGCGGTGAATGGTTTATTGATTGCCGATTTTATGACCCCTAAAGGTCGCAGAGATTTTACCTATCCGCTGGGATTGCTTGAAGAGTTGGAAACCAAATTGGGAACCTATCGTTTGCACCTGTCGCAGACTTACGGCAACGGTAATGCCCAGGGTGTGCTTGATGAACTCAATGATGAGTTGGAATACAAAGCCAAAGTTACAGAGTATCTGATGACCGAGTATGAATGGGATGCGTTCTTTCAATATTTCTGGGGCACTGACCGCATTCAACACGAACTCTGGCATATTTTTGATGAGACGCATCCACGTCACGACAAAGCCGAAGCCGCCAAATATCGCGAAGCGGTATATCAATATTTTCGCCGCGTCGATGAAATCGTCGGACGGTTAATCGAACTTGCGGGGAAAGATGCGCTCATCTGGGTGGCATCCGATCATGGGTTTGGCGCGGCGCATAAATATTGCTCATTTAACATCTGGCTTTTACAACAGGGTTTTCTGCAATTGAAACGCGATGCCAGGACGCGACTGAAGAAGGTGATGTTTGATTTGGGCATCACGCCTGAAAACGCTTTTAAAGTGGTGAAAAAAATTCCGCTTGGAAAATTACGCCCGGCGCGTGGGGTGAGCAACAACGCCGGGGCTTCCAAAGCGCTCTCAACATTTTTCCTTTCATTCAACGATGTAGACTGGACGCAAACCCGGGCTTTTTCAAAAGGGAATTACGGGCAGATTTATGTGAACCTCAAAGGGCGCGAACCGAACGGTTCCGTGAATGCGAGCGATTATGACAAGGTGTGCGATGAGGTTGTCACTAAGTTAAAAGAATTGCGCGACCCGGCAACCGGCGAAGCTTGGGTTGGGCGCATTCATCGCCGCGAAGAAATTTATACGGGCGCGCGGGTTCCCGATGCGCCGGATATTTCTTTTCTGCCGCGTGATATGCGTTATCTGCCGCTTGGCAACGCCGATTTCACCTCGAATAAATTTATCGTCGAAGCCTTTGGAATTTCCGGTTGTCACAGAATGGAAGGCGTGATGATTGCAAACGGCGAAGCGATTAAACAGGGATTTGATGCCGTACAAACCAGCATTTATGATGTGACGCCGACGATATTGTATTTGCTCGGACAGGCGGTTCCCGAAGACATGGATGGCAAAGTTCTGACTCAGGTAATTCGCCAAGATTTTATTAACGCTCATCCGTTGAGTTATTCATCTCAGGAAAAATTGCCGGAAGATAAAGAGTTGGAATTTACCGCCGAAGAGAACGAAGAGATTATCGAACGCTTGAAAATGCTCGGCTACATGGGCTGAGTTGAAATTTGTTTGTATTTCATATGACATTATTGTGAGCGGCTTATTAAAAAACACATTAAGAAATCTGGTTGAGCGGTTACTCAAGGTTTATCTCGCGAGCCTGCCCCGTAAAGCTTACGAGCCGCAGAAAATCGAAGGCATTTTAGTCTTCGCTTATCACGGTCTCGGCAATTTCATCATGTATACGCCTGCCTTGAAATTATTGCGCGAGCGTTTCCCCAATGCGCGAATCGATTTACAGGTTGGCAATAACACCGGTTGTGAAGAGGTGCTGGCGGGCGCAAAGCTGTTCGACAATATCTATAATGTGCCTTATTCAGCGGGCTTTCGCGGCTGGTTGAAACGACTTCGGGAAATTCGCCAGACCGCGTATGACATCACCATCAATGAATTTCACAGCCACTCATGGCAACTCGCCTTAACCCTGGTGTTTTCCGGCGCGGCGTTTCGCGTCGGTCATGTCACCAGTCCCGGATGGTTGCCGGAATTCAGCCGTTATAGCTTCGTTTTCAATGTGCCGGTCGCCATGCGCGAAGATGAACACGAGATCGAACGTTACCTCGATTTGATAACTGCGCTTGGCGTCGAGCGAACTCCAACCGAGCCAACCAAACCATTCATGTATCTGACGGAAGCTGACCGCCGGTTTGCCCAAACGTTTTTGCAGGCAAACGGCAATCGGAATTTGATCTTAGGCATACAACCCGGAACCTCGCCTACCATGCGCTGGAAACAGTGGTCTCTGGAAAAATACCGTGAACTCATTGAACGGTTGGTGAAAGAACAACCTGACGCGCAGATTGTTTTATTCGGTGCGCCAAATGAAGCCGCGATGATTCAGGAACTCGCTGAGGGTATCAACGGCAACATCGTGATTGCCGCCGGTAAAACCACGGTTAAACAGGTTGCCGCGTTGATTGAACGGTGCAATTTATTGGTTTGCAACGACAGCGGCTTGATGCACGTTGCGGTTGCCGTACAAACTCCGGTGGTGGCGATTTATGGGCCAACGGATTTCAATCGCACCGCCCCGCTTGGCAGTGAGCATTCGATTATTCGTCACAAAATGAGTTGCAGCCCGTGTTTTAAACTCTCAGGCGATGCCACAGTGAAAGCCTGCCCGCATCACGATTGTTTGAATTCAATTGCTGCCGACGAAGTTTATTATCAAGTGGAAAGTAAAATCGCGGTGAAGCGAAAGGTTGAATCCGAAGTGCAATCGGCTTGAAAGCGGGCTTTTTGTGCCTGTACAATTCGGACTCCATTTTTCTAAGCTTAAAATTGAAATGAACAACAAACCGAGCATTAGCGTTTTTTTTCCCGCGTATAACGATGCAGGAACCATCGCCTCTCTGGTCGTCTTAGCTGATAAAACTTTGCGCGAATTCACAGACGATTACGAAGTCATCGTGGTCAACGATGGCAGCCAAGACCACACCGGCGCGGTGCTTGCCGAACTCGAACCCAAATATCCCAACCTTCGCGTCATCACTCACGAAAAGAATAAAGGTTATGGCGGCGCGCTCAGAACCGGCTTTTCGAGTTCAACCAAAGATTTGATTTTTTACACCGATGGCGACGCGCAATATGATGTGCGCGAATTGGCTTTGTTGGTGCCGAAAATGACTGGCGATGTCGATGTGGTGAACGGTTATAAAATCAGCCGTTCAGACCCTTTTCATCGCATCCTTATCGGCAACATTTATCGGCTGGCGATGCGCACCGCGTTCGGTTTGCAAATCAGCGATGTGGATTGCGATTTTCGCTTGATACGGCGTTCGGTGTATAACCGCATTCGCCTCTATTCCAACAGCGGAACCATCTGCGTCGAGATGGTGAAAAGTTTGCAGGACGCCGGAGCGCGATTTACCGAATGCCCTGTGCATCATTACCATCGCGCTTACGGCAAATCGCAATTTTTCAATTTCAAACGATTGTTCAAAACCTTCAGAGATTTGAGCAAACTGTGGTGGAAACTGGTCGTCATGCGCGATGTGCAAATCGTCCATCCGGCTGAAGCCGAAAAGCGTGAACTTGAATTTAAAAGCCATCAATCCGAAATCAAAAGCAAAGAAGCGGTGAGCGGCAATCAATAATTGGTGATTTAAATTTGTACGAACAACCTTTAGGAATTTAACCCTGAATCCTGAATCCTGAATCCTATTATCCTATGCGTGATGACGAATATCGCGGAATGTTTGAATTGGAACGCACGCTCTGGTGGTATCAGGGAATGCGCGAAATTACCGCAGCGATATTGGATAAAAATTTAAACGGGCATAAAAATCTGCGAATTTTGGACATCGGTTGCGGAACCGGTTTTTCCATGAAATGGATGCGCGAACGGTTTGCCACCGATGAGGTGTACGGGGTCGACCTGTTTTATCAAGCTGCCGAATTATGGGAAGACAATGATATTCATACCGCGTCGATTGCTTCTGCCGAGGCGTTGCCGTTTCCACAAAATCATTTCGATTTGCTCACCTGTTTCGATGTGATTTATCAACTCTCGAAAGCCCATCAAGAAAAAGCTGTTCGTGAGATGCACCGGGTGCTCAAGGACGGCGGCATGTTATACATTCGCGAACCCGCATATGAATGGATGCGCGGCAGTCACGACATCGTGGTTGCGACGAAACATCGCTTTACCCAATCGCGATTGAAAAAGCTGCTCAGTGAACAGGGGTTCAAAATTAACAAAGCATCTTATGCCAACACCCTGTTGTTTCCGATTGCCGTGCCGCACAGGTTTTTATCAAGGCTTACGGGAAGCGAGGAATCGGACGTGAAGGCGGTGCATCCATTAATGAACCGGACGTTTGCCTCGGCGCTTAAAATCGAATCGCGTTTGTTGAAACATCTTTCTTTTCCTTTTGGGCTTTCGGTTATCGTCCTGGCGCAAAAATGAAAGGTTTTCTTGAAAGTGCATTGGCTTCCCGGAGCGAATTGAAAAACGCTTGATTGCTGGTGGTCGAGGTCAAAGACTGGTTCTCAATTCGCCTGGATGAGTAAGCGCCGTTTGATTCGTTTCATTCATTGTCATTTTCGCTTTCACCGTCTTCGCGTCCGCGTGTGGGGCCAAAGCGATATTGTTTTTCGTCCGCATCCGCCGGACGGCTGACCAACACCACATCAATAAACCGACCCAAAATCTCCTGTAATTCTGCGGCTTTTTCAGGGTGTGATTGATACAGGTTGTGCTCTTCACGCGGGTCAGTTTTCAAATTGAACAGCTCAAACGCATAATAGTCGCGGTTGAAAATCAACTTGAAGCCATCCTGCGTGATGACCATATATTTTTTGCCGTTCTGTACGAGATTTTTTTCCGGTGGTAAATAAGGCGAATCCTCTTCGGTTGTCTGTTCGCCGAAAATGGGCGGATGCACGAACGGTTCGCCGCGCATCAAAGGAATAAGACTGACACCGGCTGCTTCTTTGGGATAATGCAAGCCAACGGCGTTTAATATGGTGGTTCCCAAATCAATCGAACTCACATAATCCGCAACCCGGCGCGGCTGGATGTCCGGGTGATAAATAATCATCGGGATGCGCGCCTGTTCGTTGTAAAGTTGCGAGGAATGTTTCAGCACCCCGCGTTCACCGAGCGATTCGCCGTGGTCAGCCATAATTAAAATCATGGTGTCTTTCAGCCGTCCGCTTTGTTCCAGCCAATCAAACAAACGACCGAGATGGAAATCATCATAAGCGATTTCACTGTCGTAGTGGTCACTGTCGGTTTTGCCAAATTCAAATCCCTGGTGTTGCCGGTAAGGGCGATGCGGGTCTGTCGCATAAAGGTAAGCGGCAAAGGGTTGCGCGTTGGGTATTTTTCCGAGCACGTCGATTGCCGTGTCTATCGAACCGGAAAACCGACCATCGGGCGCGCGTGGCGCAACTTTCATGCCCTTGACGTGGCGCAGCAAGGTTACGATACGGCGCGGAAACAGCCAGCATTCATAACCGTTTTGTGACAGGGTTACAGACCAATCGGGCAATTGCGCGTCCCAGTAAGCCGATTGCATGAATTTTGGCAGGGCTTCAAAAGTATTCGGCGCGGGCGTAAAAGCATTTTCAAAAACCGTTCCGTAAGAGGCGAGTTTATCGATATTCGGACTGGTGTTTTTATGATAGCCATAAGCGCCGAGCCGGTCTGGTCGCAACGCATCGATGAAAATATAAATGACATTCAATTTTCGGGCATTGGCATGGGGCGCGAGATAAAAAGATTCGCGTTCCTGATGCCAGCGTTTGAGCGATTTGTATGTGAGATCACCGCCGATGCAGTTATTGTCTGCGCCATCACTGAGGATTTCATGGCGACCGGGATTGATGTCCGGGTTGCTGTCGTTTAAGTCGCCGCCGCCGAGAATGGGTGAATAACCATCACGATCAAAATCAACCGCCCATTGAACCATCTGAAAATGTTTTTTCGCTTGTGTGGTTCGTGAAAACAGTTGCACTTTGAGGTTTTGATGGTGATTGAAATAAACCAGGGTGAAAAGGATAGCGATGCCAAGTATGAAAACCGCAGTGAAGATAAGCGTTCGTTGCTTTGCGGGTTGTAAACGATTTTGAAATTTTTGAATTTGAGGGAGTAACCCGTAAACCGACGCAACCAGCGCAAACGCTGAAAAATTCGCCAACACGAACATCAAATAGTGAAATGAATGTTCGTAAAGCAGCGGTTCAATGCGCGAATCGGCATAATAAAACCCTGCAACCGCCAGAGCGAGCAGGGCAATGACGGATAGTTTTAACCACCGGGATGCGCTTTTCAACGACACCACAACCCAGCGCAAAATGACCGCAGTCAGAATGAAACTTAATAGAAACAAGTAAGAGGTTGAGCGTTCGTGGTTGAGTAAAAGGCTATTCAGCGCGCCGATTTTTTCGGCTTCACGAATCAAGGAGAGCGCCAACCGATGGGCATGCCATTGCTGATTGAGTAAGAATGCAAACAACCCGCAGACGATGACGGTTGTCAACAGATGATGCCAGCGGCGAGGGAGTCCGCGCGAAATTTTCTCCGCGATGGTAGCTTGAATAATGTTGCCAAGATGAAAAGCCAATCCGACGATGAATCCGATGAGCGCGCCGCTCAATAAATTCAAACTGAAATAGACGGTGAAGATGAGCCGTTCGGTCATTGAGGCAAAGACCGGAGTTAATTGCCCGTTCATATCAACCCACTCAATGAGGCTTAATAAACCAGCCGCGCCGAATCCCGCTGAGATAAAGCCGGAAAGATTGGCAACCGGGCGAAGGGAAGATGATGTTAATGATGGCGGTGTAATTTGATTTTCAACCGTCGTTGGGGGGGGTGATATAGACATCGAATTCCTCTGCGATGCAATGCTCCTTTTATATTGAATGTCCGACCTTGATGTCGAGACGCGACCAAAATTAAGCAATTAAGCTAACAGACTGAGAGATTGCTTCACAAGCAGGGCAAAGAGGGTCGTTCGGGTTTCGCTCTGAAATCAATGGTACACAAACGGACGGTTAAAACTTGTTCTCGGATAGGACAGATAGACGGGATTCGGCGGATTAAATTTAAAACCCGCTCGCATCATCCGAAACGCGGTTTTCGGTTAAGCAGTAGAATTGCTTTCAGAAAAATATCCATCGGGCACCTTTGATGAATAAATTTTCTGTCAGCTTGCTGTGTTCACAGGTGTCACCTAGAATGAATCGTCATTGAAGAACCATTGAGCAATGAAGTTTAAAGAATCGTACTGAATAAATGTCATTATCTGTAACTCAATCGCCTGATACGACAGAATCAAAATCCATCTGGCAGCTACCCGATTACTTACTCAGTGACCGATTGCTGTTTATTGCGCTATTTTTATTCGCGATTGTCTTATTTTTAGCCTACAGACCATTCAGTCAAATCGTCATCGGAGATACGGCGTTTTATGACTACATCGCGCAATCCATTTTGCGCGGGCAACTTCCTTACCGCGACACCGTTGATATTAAATTTCCCGGGGGCGCGTATTTGAGCGCCTTTGCCATGCTCATTGGAAAACTCTTCGGGCTTCGTGATGTGCTGGCGGTGCGGGTTTTATATCTTTTGCTGGCAGGCATCTTTTGTGCGCTGATTTTTTTAGTCGGGCGGGTTTACCTGTCGAGTCGCATAGCCGGAATTCTCGCGGCATTGATGCCGCTTACGTTGACGCGCTTTGGCGAATGGATAGCTACGGGAACCGAACCGAAACTGCCGCTCATGATTGGCGGATTACTCACACTTTTGATGATTGCAAAGCGGCGTCCCTTTTGGGCGGGTTTTTGCGGGACGGTTGCCTGTCTGTTCTGGCAACCGGGACTCATGTTTGTCGGCGTAGCCTTTTTGATATTCACCAAATACTTAACTGCCTGGCGTGATGGAAACGGCGTCAAAGTAATGCTTGGAGCGCTGATGCCGCTTGCGGTGGTGGTCTTGTATTTTGGGGCGAAGGGGGCGCTCGGCGATTTATGGGCATGGACGATGACTTATAATTACAGCGTGTTTGGCCCCGATGCCAAACGCACGATCCCGGATGCGCTGGCGCATATCTGGAAAATTGTCGAACGGGTATTTCAAAATCGCATTGCTTTTGTGCCCCTGAGTATTATCGGGTTGGGGGTCTATGGGTTTGAAGTCCTCAGAAATAAACGTCCATTCCGGCAATCACTGCAATCCCCCGAACTTTACCGGGATGCGTTATTGATGCCGCCATTGATTTATTTTGCATTCAGTTTGATTAATTTTCAGGCGGGCGCAGATTTGCTGCCATTTTTGCCTTTCATCTGTATATTCAGCGGCTATGTGATCGTTTTACTGATTCGCAAATTCAGCAACTTTAAAATTGCGACCCTTGGGAAAGATCAATTACCAAACCGCGTAGCGGCGGGCGCTGTAGGGTTGATGGTATTGCTTGCGCTACTGACCAGTGCAAGGTACAGAATGCAAACCGGCACCATTGGCGACCAGGATAAAGCCTTTGCAACGGTTGCCGAAAATCTCAACTCCGGTGACAAAATCTATGTACACGGAACGACGGAACTGCTGGTGTTATTGAACCGTCCCAATTTAAATGCTTATCTGTTTTTGGATTGGGGAGCGGACGAATTTGCTGCCTTCCGACAGGGCAAACCATTCAGTGAACTGATTGCTGAAATGGAGAGGGCGACTCCGAAAATCGTCGCCTTATCGCGTTTAAAGGTGGTTCGTCACCGCGATGATTTTTTGCAATGGGTCGAGGAACATTACACCCCTTTGAAAGTTCCCGGCTATGATGGCATCTATATCCGAAAACCCTGAGATTAAATTCTGTCAGGTTTGGTGAATGGGCTTGCCCAATGTTTCACCGGACTTCTAAAATGGGAAACGATTCAACTGCATCAGTATTTAGAAATTGCACAATCAGGATTCAGCAACAAGATTCATGGCAACTCAAATCACCGATACCACCACATCTAAAACAAATTTTCCGATTTATCTCAATAAAATAGCGGCAAACGATAGGGTGGTGCTGTTCGGCATTTTTATTTTTGTTGCGCTCCTCATGTTGTTTTACCGCCCGTTCAGTCAACTCGAAGGCGGCGATTCGGCTATCTATGATTACATCGCGCAAGCCATTTTACGCGGGCAACTGCCGTATCGGGATGTGGTCGATATTAAAGGTCCAATGAGTGTCTATCTGAGCGCGATTTCATTGGTCATTGGGCGCTTGTTCGGGCTTCACGATGTGATTTCAATTCGCCTGTTTCATGTGTTAATGACCGGTCTTTGTGCGGCATTGATCTATCGCGTAGCCGTGGTCTATTTGCGCCGTAGAATAGTCGGCGTGATGGCTGCCATTTTGCCGTTTATCACGCCGGCAATTCCCGAAGTGTTAATCGGCGGCACTCAGCCCAAGTTGCCGATGATTATTTTCGGGCTGCTTACGTTGTTACTGATTGAGCGAGACCGTCCTTTCCTGTCCGGAGTTTTTGGCATGCTCGCCTGTCTTTGCTGGCAACCGGGGTTGATGTATGTCGGCACGGCGTTTCTGATTTTTTCAAAATATCTGACCAGTTGGCGCGATTGGCGGGCGCTCAAATTAATTGCCGGAGCTTTACTTCCGGTGGCTGTGGTGGTGGTTTACTTTTATGCGGTTGGCATACTGAGCGATTTCTGGGATTACGCATTCGTTTACAACTACAGTGTGTTTGGACCCGAAGCCAAAAAGCCGTTAGCGGATGCCGGTTCACATCTTTGGAAAATCACCAGCCGAATTTACGGAAAAAAAATGATTTTTATACTCATGGCGTTCGGCGGATTGGTCATTTACATTGCCGAACGCCTGTATGTGAAATATCAAAAAGGCTGGTCATTTGAACTCTTCCGCGATGCGATTATTTTTCCCGCAGCAGTTTATCTGGCATTTGCTTTTATCAATTTTCAAGCCGTTCCCGATTTAATTCCTTTTTTGCCGTTTATCGGCTTATTTGGGGCGTGGTTGGTAATCAAAGCCGCAGAATGGCTTTCATTCCTTGTGCCGGTCAAGTGGGCGTCATTACCTTCACAAGTTGAACGATGGATGCCAATCAGTGCGTTGGCAGGGATAATCGTTTTGGTGTTGCTACCCGGTCTAGGTTATCGCCTGGGTGAGGTAACGCTTGCGAAACAGATTGAAGAAGTGAATGAGATTGCTGCGCATTTGCAACCGGAGGACAAAGTTTATACGCATGGCACGATAGGCATGCTGGTATTGATGAACCGCCCGAATATGAATGCCTATGTCTTTTTGGATTGGAATATGGATAGCTTCATTGCCAAACGAAAATATGGCGGTTCGTTCGCTGCGGTGATTGAAGAGATGGAGGCGCAAAAACCTAAGCTTGTCGGCATTTCGCGGTTGCGGGCGGTTACGCACAGTGAAAAATTTGAAAACTGGGTACGCGCCCATTATGATGAACTGCCGCTCAGAATTAATAAGGGCGTCTATCTTCGCAAACCCGATTAGCTTTTCATTCCGTCGCTCTTAAACTTGAAATTGTATTTATTCGGCTTTTAGCCTGTTGAAAGATTTCTTTTATGGGTCATTTGCAGTAATATCTGAAAAATTATTTTCCTTCACCATAAGAAAAAAATAGAAGGGCAATTAAGTGAATAGCAAATGCAGGCGTTTGGTTGAGGTTGAATTGATAAAGAGGTAACAATGACCAGCAATCAATCTATTATCAGTAAAGAGATGCAGATTGTTCTCGCGATTGTCATTACGATTGCGGCATCGATTACGCTTTATATGCGATTGAAAAAGACTACGCCGCCGCTTTCGCCGATGGCTGTCTGTTTGGATGAAATGGCGCACATTCCCGAAATCGGTGGCTTGATGAAGTCGCAGGCAAGGGAAGAAGCCGTCGACTCTCAGCCGCTGCAAGGCGTAGAACTGGCGTTGACCTTCAATGGCATGATTCGCAGTAAAAGTCTCGAAGATGATATTGATTACTGGTGCGCGGACGAAGACCGAGTCGAAAATCTCGACCATCTGATTCGCGCGCTCAACGAAAACCAGATACCGCCAACGGTGGATTTCGTGGTCGGGCAATCGCTTGATGGCAGCATGGTTGAACACTGGCTGCAAAGCGGCAATCTCATCGGCAACATGACCTACAGCCGACTCAAAGCGAAAAACCGCGACCCGCAGGAATTTATCGCCGATGTGAATTTGAATGACCAGACCTTGCAACCGTTTCTCGATAAGCATCCGAGCGGACAAAAATATTTTCGCTACCCGCGATTGAAAGTGAGCCGCGACCAACAGGCGCGAGGACAGATTCAGGAATATCTGAAAAGCAAAGGCTATATCGAAGCGATGGCGACCATCGATATGCCGGACAATCAATTCAGCAATATCTATTGTGCGGCAAAGGCGCGCGGCGATGAAACCTGCGCGCGACTGGTAAAAGAAAACTACAAGATGCTTTTACTCGATAAGACCTTGAAGACCCGCAAAGCCGCAAGGCAACGCACCGGTTATGAAGTGAAGTTGATTGTGACGTTTGCCATGAGTCAACTGACCTGTGATTTTATGGGAGAGATTCTCAACTGGTATAAAAGCCTCGGCGTCAAATTCATCACCCTTGATGAAGCGTTGCGAGACCCGCTCTATTCAACTCTGGATGAAAAAGGTCGACCGATTGCCAGAGCCATCCTGCGCGAAACCCGGCGGATGCAAGTTGAATCCATGAACGCGAAATAAGCTTGATTTTATTGAGTTTTTTCTGTTGATTGCTTTACGTTCGATTTATTCCTCGTTTATAATCCTAGCCTCTAAGGCTCATCGTTGAGGGGAATCGGCAGGAAAAATGAATAAGCACCCAGACAACTTCCCGATACGTGTGTCTTCCCCCCTGTGTGTGAATATTTTCTAAATGGAGTAATAAAAATGAAAATAAGTGCCAACAACAAGGGTATGTTTGCACGCCCATTGGTTCTATTTCTCGCCCTCATTGCAATAGTGTCGGTAAGCAGGTGGTATACGACTTCCGAGGCAGCTAGCGCCGCGAAGCCGGTTTTTGCCGGAGATAATTGCGCGACGGCAACCGTCATTGCGCCATCCGCTTTACCATTTACCGAAGATAGCAACTCGGCAGGCGCAGCCAATGACGTAGACCCAACAGCAATCGGTTGCGTGCCCGGCGGTGGTTCGGATGTGGTTTATGCTTTCACCCCCAATCAAACCTCCGTCTATTCAATCGGTGTCACGCCTTTCAGTACGGATTTCGATGCCAGCCTTTATGTGGTTACCGATTGCGCGAACCCGACAACCACCTGTGTTGGTGGCGCAAATGCCAACGGCCCGGGAAGAGGTGAAGCCTTAGGTGTGAGTTTATCATCCGGGACAACTTATTATGTTGTGGTTGATACGGCATCAGCAGCAGGCAGCGGCGGTCCCTTCCATTTCTCTTTACGAAAAAATGCTCCCGCCAATGATAGCTGCGCATCACCAACCATCATCGAAGGGAATCGCTTGCCGTTTGTTGCCAACGGTTCGACGGTTGGCGCGACCAATGATTTAAATCCGCAAACTCCGTGTTTGCGTTCCCGTCAATCGGGCAGCGGCGCTGAAGTCATCTATCAATATACCTCTGTCGATTCGCAAAACTACATCATCACGGTTACGCCGGTTGGCAATTTTGACGTGACGCTTTATGTCGTCACCAACTGCGCGAGCCTTGCCAATTGCACCAGCAGCGATATTGGCGGCGCAGGTGATGCCGAAGAGGTGCGAAGAACGCTTGTTGAAGGTTCCACTTATTACATCGTGGTTGACGGATTCGGATTTGAAGCCGGTGATTTCAATATTACCGTTTCACCATCCATTCCCCAGGCACCGGCTGCGCCAACCAATTTGACCGCCGTTGCCAGCAATGTCGGCGGGCAATTAAAAGTGGATTTAAACTGGGTTGATAATTCCAACAACGAACTCGGCTTTCGCATTGAACGCAGTTTTGATGCGCAGGTATGGACGGAAATCGCCACGGTCGGGCCGAATGTGACGAGCTATAGCGATACCACCGTGTCACCGAATACCCTCTATTTTTACAGGGTTTTTGCGTTCAACAATTTTGGCAATTCCGACCCCACGAACATTGCTGATGCGACGACGCCCGCACCGCCGCCGCCACCGCAAGGGGTGATTTCAGTAAGTCCCATTTCCATTGATTTCGGAACTGTGCGTTCGCCCATCACGCAAACCGTAACCATTTCAAATTTGGGCGGCGCGGATTTGCAAATCACCCAAATTACCGATCCGGCAGCGCCTTTCTCAATCGTTGATAAACCGGGATTGCCATTGACGATTGCGCCGGGACAAAGCACCCAGCTCACGGTTCGTTTTGCGCCGGTTTCATCGGCGATGTCCGCGAGTTCGTTCACCATTTCAAGCAACGACCCGGTCACCCCAACCGTGACGGTTAATCTGCGTGGTCAAGGTTCGGTAACACCAGTTCCTAATCTTGAGTTGACATCAGGGGTGATTGATTTTCCGGGCGGCAGTTCAACCTTCTTATTGGAAATTAAAAACACCGGTGATGCCGATTTGGTCATTGCCAGTATTTTCCGCCCGACGGCACCGTTTTTCATAAGTGGGGAACCGGCATTGCCCGCGACCTTCAAACCCGGCGAAGGCTTCTTCTTAACCGTTGCGTTTTCGCCGACCGCCGTTGGCGTATTTCAGACGCAGATGACCCTGATTACCAACGACCCGGATTCATTGCTCAGCACGATTCATGTTCGCGGCACCAGTACAGCGACGCTCGAACAGATGAAACTTCGGGTTCCGTCATTTGTAACTGCGGTTGCCGGTGGCAGCGTGAACATCAATGTCCTGGCAGTGAATGGCACGAACACCGATATTCACTTGTCCACAGTTGGCGCAACCCAGGGCGGCACGTTTACTGATAGCGGCAGTGGCAAAGGAACTTTGTCAATCAATGTTCCGACTGATTCAACCGGTCGGTTCATTTTGAATTTCAGAGCTACCGATAGCGCGAATCGTGTGAAGACCGCGCAAACCGTAGTAACCGTTCTGGCAGCCGCAGACACCCACACGGTTTCGGTTACACTGACGCCGCCGGAAACCGCATCCAATCCGCCAACCGGGGTTTTCGCCTTAGACCAATCACTTACCCCGCTTGGCATTGCGCAAAGCGAAGCGATAACCGTTCAACCGCAAGTTGCTGCGGGACTCGCAGGCTATCTGGTTTATCGCGCGGAAAGTCCGAATGTGTCCGCTTCGACTGCCAATCTGGTTGGGGTGATTGCATCCGGTCAAACCTCTTTCATTGACCGTGTGCCTTATCCATCAACCTCGTCGAAAGTCTTCTATTACAGATTGACGGCGTTGTATGTTTCGAGCACAGAGAGCGCGGCATCGGAAGAAGCGACTACTGCGCCGCGAATCATCAACGGTCGCTACAAGAAGAAACAGTTGCTATTCAACGCGGCGGGTTCCAACATCGCTGTCGGCGCAGTAGCGATTGTCAAAGGTACGGAAAGCTTCCCGCTGGTGAGAAGCGGCGATTTAATTATCGTTGAGAGAACGGCGCGCTCGACACCGGGCAATCGTTTGCTGAAAGGATTCGTGGATGCGGGCACGACCGTGCAAATTCGCAACCCGAATGGCGCAACCTCGGCAACCTTCACCGTGCCGTAAATCTATAACCAATGATGTATCGGTTAAGTTGAGAAAGCGGTCTTTGACCGCGTTTGATGTGTAGTTGATTAACGATAATCCGCGCTCGGTAGTTGTGAAACCATCGGGCGCGGATTATGCTTTTTTCGGCGCAAAGAATTGGAGGTCAGCTATGAAAAAACAGTTTGTAAAATTCGCATCGGTATTATTGGTCTTAACTTTCCTTATCGGCAGCTTAACGGTGCAAGCCACTTCTCAAAGCAAATCCAAAACCACGACGAAAAAGCCGGCGCTGAAAAGTAAAAGCGCCGGAACCGCCACCGCGCTTGTCGCATCGGGAACCGAACTCAAGATTCGCATCAATGATGAACTATCGAGCAAGACGTCGCGGGTCGGTGATAAATTCACCGCGAAAGTTTTAAATCCGTCGCGTTACGAAGAGGCGACGGTTTATGGTCACGTCGGTTCAATCGCGAAATCCGGCAAAGTGAAAGGGCGCACGACCATGTCGCTGGCATTCGATAGGATTAAACTTACCGATGGTCGAAGCGGCGTGATGCGCGCGCAATTGATTCGGGTTTACGGCGGCGAATCCGATAAGGTTGACGAAGAAGGTCAGGTGCAATCCGAAAGTCGCGGCAAACAGACCATTAAACGCAGCGGCATCGGCGCAGCCGCAGGCGCAGTGCTTGGCGGCATCATCGGCGGCGGCAAAGGCGCGGCAATAGGGTTGATTCTTGGCGGCGCAGGCGGCGCGGGTTCTTTGTACATCGAAGGCAGCAAAGAATTGAAAATCGAAAGCGGTACGGAAATGTTAATCCGCGTGACGCGAAGATAAATTAACTCAAGCAAATTTTCTGCGAGAAAGCCTGTTTAATTTTAAACGGGCTTTTTCTTTTTTAATAATTTGTTTTTGTCAATACTTCGGACATTTTTTCGGTCGAGAAGTCGTTTAGAATCAACCGCTGTTTGGGGCTAAAATGAATTAATTGCAAGTTAGGGTTACCCCTGACTTGCAATTAATTCAGCCGCTCACGAAAAATCAACAACTTACGGCATTCTATCCGTCAAAAAGTGTCCGAACCATTGTTTGTAAAAAGTGGAATTGCTTTCGCGTAAATAGTGGCATATGCTTTGGGCAATTTATTCCTGATTTGAAGCCGGGGTGTTCTTCCTTTGCTGATATGCGCAAGCGAATCAGCCCAACTGAGTAGAAGGAGAAAAGAGGATGACAAAAAAACCAACCTGGTTAAATCGCTATCGGTCAATTTCGTTTTTCGTAGTTACCCTGAGTTTCACAGTACCAATTATGGCGTTTATTTCGCCTGTGTACGGGCAACAGGAAAAAGTGGTTGAAAGGCTCAAGGGTTTTAGTTATGTACCGATTGATGTGGTGGAAGTAAAAACGGCTGACAGAATTGTTTCGCTTGGTGAACCATTCAATGCGGATAGGGAATGGTTAAAGGGCATCAGTTTTAAATTGAAAAATAATTTTGATAGAGAGATTACCTATATCCAGATTGGGCTGATATTCCCTGAAATTCCAACCACTGGAATCGGGGTAGCATTTCCGATGCATCAGGGAAAAAATCCCTATTGGGATGAAGTCCATAATCAACGTGTTCAACCTATATCAGTAAAACCCGGCGAAGAAATAACCTTTACGGTTGATGAATCTCAGTATCGAAGTTTGGTTAAGGTTGTGGAAAACAAACAACCCGTCTCAAGCATAAACAAAGTGTTGATAGAAATCCGGTTCGTAGTTTTTACAGATAACATGGGTTGGCGTTCAGGGGATTTTCTCCGGCAAGACCCATCTGATTCAATGCGATGGAAAACTGTTAGTCTATATCCGCCAGCTAAACAACCGGAGAAAGTTTTTGAACGATATAGAACTTTTCGCCCCGAGCCAGTAGAGGTTATTGAGATGAAATCGGCGGACAAATCTGTTTCGTTTGGCGAAAAATTTGCCGCAGACGATGATTGGTTAAAAGGTGCAACTTTCAGATTGAAAAATAATTTTGATAGGGAGATTGTTTACCTCAATCTCTACCTATCTTTTCCTGAAACGCTTGCTACAGGTATTGGAATGCTATTTACCATTAACCAAGGTCGTCACCCAAGTACGCAGGGGGAATATATTAAAAATGTGCCACCATTATCCCTAAAACCCGGCGAAGAAATAACCTTTGTGCTTGATGAGGCACGTTATCTTAACCTGATTAAATTTATCGAAACGAGACAATCCATATCCACGATAAACCGAGTAAAGGTGTCCATCGGTTTTATTGGATTTGCTGATGGACTTGGTTGGAGTACCGGGGAGTTTATGCGACAAGACCCCGCAAATCCGCGTCGATGGGTTCCTGTTGATTCAATACCGCCCAAGTGACCATCGGTAATCTCATTCCAAATGAGGGAAGAAGGGAGTCTGCAAATGTTCAAATTAATATTGGTCGGTACAATAATCGTGATCGCGGTAATCGTAATTGCCGTCATTCCAAGAACCAAAGGAACGACAACTCAGCCTTCTAAAATAGAAACAATGAGTTTTTCTGTAGATGGGGTGAGGCTGGTTAGCCCGAATGATTCAACGTTTGATAAATTCATTGCCGAAAAAACCGATAAAGGCGCGGTTGATTCTTATGCAGTTTATGTCGTGAATCAAGGAGCCAGATCGGTAGCCGCCTGTCTATTGAAATGGGAACTGGCAATGCCAGACGGAAACGTGATTACTCATACTCGCGCCCGGAAGGGAAGCCTGGAAATTATTGCCGAAGGACAAGTATCACATTTTAGTGATGCCATTCCTCCAAATGGCAAATTGCTTTTTTCATTAACTGACGCTGACCCCGGCGGAGGAAGAAAAATCAGAATGGGAGGCGGAGGAGCAGACATTAATCGGCAAGCGGCAGAAAGCGTAAAAATTACAGTATCCATCGATGGGATTTTATTTGCTGATGGTACGTTTGTCGGAACCGATAGTAGCAATTACTTTGAAGCATTAAAGGGTGAGGTTGATGCCAAAAGTGAGTTGAATACCGAAATTGCCCGGTTAGCAGACAAAGTGGTAAACCCTGATGCGCTACTAAATCACTTGGAAAAATATACGAAGGTAACAATGGAGAGTCAGCAACCGTCATCAAGTGATAACACACGCTACTCGTTTTGGAAACAATTAGAGAAAAAATCCTATGCTAATCGGCTTCAATTAATGAGAAGAAGTAAAGGCGATAGATTTGTTGTGGATTTTGTAAAAGCTGAGATAGGCAAGCCGCAAATTGCCCTGCGAAAAATCTAAGTCGCGCAGGTTATGAATAATGATTTGAAGGTTACAACTTGCTTGAACCTCTTTGGCAAGCAATGCAATTTAATGTCATTTAAGGCTGAATGGAGTGCGGTACTTGTTTACCGCACTCTCAATCAAATAGACGAACACTGTTTGCAAGCGCCTCGACACCTTTAACTTTTCGGGCGTTTGCGTTTGAATTCAAATAAGGGTGAAACCTGTCCGGTGGTGCCGATGCGCGCCGAGAGGTTGACGAATTTGCCTTCCGGGAAACGCTTCAACAGTTTCGGATCGGCGATGATGATTTTTTTACACGACCCGTCTGCGGCATCGCATTTGTCGAAACTGATTTTCTTGAGCTTGAGGTCATCTGCAAATATCAACGTGTCATCTTTGCGAAATGCCCTGCCATTTACTTCCATCGTGCTTTTGCCTTCCGCCGGAGTGATGAATTCCACCTCAGTAATAATCGGCTGGGGCCACGAACTGAATTTACCTTCGGACATTTTCGCCGTCATATTGCCCGCGCCATCAAAAACCGATATGCGTATGCGCCCGCGTTCGGTATTGAGCGACACCGGCACTTGCCATTCATAAAAATGAAGGTCGCCGCTACTGGGCGCTGCAATATCGGCAATCGCCTGGAAAGCGTTGCCGTTATCGAGCGAATATTCCAACACGCGCCTCACGACGCCGACATTATCCGATTCGCGCCATTTGATAATCGCTTTAGTGCCACCGCCAATCACTGAACTCCCGGTTGGCGAAAGCACAACCAAATCCGGCGCAGTTAAATCGGGCGGTCCCGGAACGATTTTGAAACTCACGAAATTGACGGTGGTTGCGGGCAAATTCACACCATCAAGCGCGGTCACGCGAATCTTGCCATTGTCTGTCGGCAGCGCCGGAACTTTCCAATTGAATGACCGCGTGTTGCCATCCAAAGCGGCAATCACATCATAGGTCGAGCCGTTGTTCGATGAAAATTCGACGAACTGATTTTTAATCGCTTTATCATCCGAAGCGTCCCACGAAATCTGCACCACATTACCGGCTTGAAATGTTTCGCCGCCAACCGGCGTCAATAAATTGACGAACGGCGGCGCATCAACCGAACCACCACCGCCACCGCTCTGAGTTTGGACATTGTAAATCACTAGCGCGAAATCCTGATCGGTGCCGTCGCCATTTCCCGTCACCCCGTCACCTGCGATATTGGTCGCGATGACGCGAACTTCAAATTCGCCGGTGGTGCCTTCCGGCAGCCATACGGATTCGAGGTTGTTCACTAAATCGGCAGCGCCGCCGGTCGTTGAAACTGCGCCGTTGAAATGATTGCCATAATAAGTTTGACCGTTGATGATAACCTGCAAATCGAGATTATTGACTACGGGATTAGCCGCCGGATTTCCCGGCGCATCTGTCCACGCCAGTGTCACTCTGAACGCTTTGCCGGGATTTGCCACGCGGCCTCTCACCACTTTGACATTGCCGGTATCTGCGAAGGTTTCGCTCTGGTCAATCAATATGCGTTGGGTTTCATCGAGCGCGCGTCCCAAATTCATCAGCCCCCAACCTTGATGAAACCCCGGCAAACTGTCGTTCGCCATTTCGCCGGTCATGTAAGTTGTTGAATTCGTCAGATAGGCTTTAATCATCGCGGGACTCGGAGCTTTGCCTGTGGATTGCTGAAAGAATTGGCGAAGCAATGCCGCGCCGCCCGATACCGCAGGGCAGGCGTGACTGGTGCCCGATGACCAGGTGTATAGCGTCTGACTGTTCGGATAATAGCGATTGCAAACGCCGCCACCGAGGTAGCCGCGATATTGCGAAGCGGCTCCTTGAATGTGTGTGCCGGGCGCGGTGATATCCGGTTTCACGCGCCCTTCAAAGGTTCGCCCACCCGATGAAAAATCAATCAATGAAAGCGCATCGTCCGCGCCATCGGTTTCAATGCGGCAACCGTCTGTGCCTTCGCGAAGATTTTCGCTTGCGCCAACCGTGATGACGTTTTTCGCGATGCCGGGTGTAGAAAGCGGGCCATCAGGTCCGCGATTTCCCGCTGCAAAAACGATGGTCAATTCCTGATTACCATCTATAGTTCGCCGCGCATCTCGCACCAGTGAATCGTAGGTCTGACAATCAACCGAATAAGCATTGCCATAGGCTCCCCAACTGTTTGAAGAAATGCGCGCGTTGTCGCGATACATCGCATCGGTGATTTCTACATAATTGGGATTGGTGAAATCCGGGTCAAAAATTTTGGTTGCGCCGAGTCGAATAAACGGATGAATGCCGAGTCCGTAAGCGTAGCCGTTCGCGTCGGTGTATTGCGCGCCGGTTCCGACATTGTAACCGCCGACAATTGATGCGTTGATGGTGCCGTGTCCTGTGCCGTCCTGCGAAGTTCCTTCCAAACCTACATAGCCCATCAAGCGCGAATAGAGCACGCGGGAAGCGCCTGCTTGATTGAGAAAGTCTTGATGCATTGCATCGGGGTCGAGGATTCCTTTATCGAATCCCGAATCGACAATATCGACGAGAAAGTCGGGCGTTGACGCGAGATTTTTTGACCTGAGCCAGTTGAGATAGCCGGGATTTGCGAGTTGACTGGTGGTGAGCAAATTGCCGGAAACGATCAACCCCTGGCGTTCGTCAAAGAGTTCCGGTTTGTTGTAGGGTTCAATCCAGGTGACATCGCTCAACCTTGCAACTTCGGCGATTTTACTGGCGCGAATTTTGACGCGAAGGTTTGCGAGATTTTTCGCGCCTTCGACTTCCTGTTCGATATTGGCAAGCGCAGCGAGTTTGCGAATTTGTTTTTCGAGTTTGTTGCTGTTGACGAGTTGCACCGTCGCGTAAACTTCCTGTTCGGAATCAAGCGCCAGTTCCGGCGCGACTTTATATCCCGGTTTATAATCGCCAATCCATTGAATGAAACTGTTGGTTGCCGTTGCCAGAGTTTTGACCTGCGCCATCTGTTCGCTATTGGCGCGAATCAAGTAGGCATTATTGGGCACATAGGAAATCACCTCCGTCGTTGAATCGAGCAAATCAAACCAATCGGCTTTGACGGGACCAACCATTTGCACGAGGAACAATCCGTCTTCGGCAACTTCGGCTTCGGATTGAATGCGTAAAGCCTGTTGCGGGTTTTGGGTGGTGTCAAAGGTCGCGGCACGAAGGGTGATTAAATTCAAGTCATCGCGAACCACCGGGGTTTCGGATTCAATCGCCATATTTTCCGTCGCTTCGGTCGGCGCTTTCATCAACATGAACTCGCCATAATCGGCAACCAGTTCGCCGCCGCTTGCCAGCGCCGATTGTTTTAAGGCTTCCTGCGATTTATTGATGAGGATTTTATGAAACGGCGCGCGGCTGCGATAAGTGTGGTCAGTCGCGACGATTTTTGTCGAAGCGGTTTTTGCAGTATCCGATTGGACAAGTGAAAAATTTGCGAGAATGATTGCGAAAATAAACAGGATGATAGCTGAAAGACGAACGAGAAACTGGGTCATGTGCATTACCTGATGAAGTGATGCAAACGATTACTCGGAAAAATTTTGGTGAGGGAGACTAAAGGCTCCGAGGAGGGCGAATCGCTGCTCGCGGCAAACGTTTTAAAGCGCAGGGGCAGACATTTCAGTGATGTTCGGATGGTAAGCTGCGACCCTTTCGGAGTCAATACTTTTGTCGGTGGAAGGAAGGGAAAAGAGTGATGAGTCACGGCTCACCACTCTTTTGAAAAATTAAGCGATGGTGATTTCCGGCGCGAGGTAAACGTTTTGAATGGCGTTTAATATCTTCACGCCTTCGGGCATCGGTTTTTGAAATGCTTTGCGTCCTGAAATCAACCCCGTGCCCCCGGCGCGTTTGTTAATCACAGCGGTTTTAACGGC
This sequence comes from Acidobacteriota bacterium, assembly GCA_040754075.1. Taxonomy (NCBI): domain Bacteria; kingdom Pseudomonadati; phylum Acidobacteriota; species Acidobacteriota bacterium. The sequence goes on along the minus strand of JBFMDH010000007.1, from coordinate 144,946 downwards.
TTGTTGTATGTCGTTTTCGCCCGACGCGCCGCCCGAATTAATCAATCCCATTCTGCCCATATAACAGTTCGCCACCTGATAGCGCGTCAAATCAATCGGGTGGTCAGAGGTGAGTTCCGAATAAACTTTTTTGTGGGTCTTGCCGAATTTCAAGGCGTTGTAGCCGCCATTGGTTTCCGGCAACTTCTGCTTGATGATGTCGGCTTCGATGGTAACCCCCAGGTGATTGGCTTGCCCGGTTAAATCCGCCGCCGTGTGATAATCGACGCCATCTTTATTGAATGCCGAGTTGCGAAGGTAGCACCACAGGACGGTGAACATTCCCAGTTCGTGGGCGTGGGCGAAGGCGGCGGTGACCTCTTGAATCTGGCGTCTTGATTCATCGGAACCGAAATAAATCGTCGCGCCGACACCAACACAACCCTGATCGAATGCCTGATCAATCGACGCAAACATAATCTGATCGAAAGCATTCGGATAAGAGATAAATTCATTGTGATTGACCTTCAAAATGAAGGGGATTTTGTGGGCATACTTTCGCGATACACTGCCAAGCACGCCAAGCGTCGTCGCGACGCCGTTGCAGCCGCCTTCGATGGCAAGCCGTATGATATTTTCCGGGTCAAAGTATTCGGGGTTGGGGGCAAACGATGCGCCCGCTGAATGCTCTATGCCCTGATCGACCGGCAGAATTGAAACATAACCGGTTCCCGCGAGTCTTCCGTGATTGAATAGCGAACCGAGATTGCGCAACACGTTCGGTGTGCGGTCGGTGTTGATGAATACACGGTCGAGAAAATCGGGACCCGGTAGATGGAGATTTTCTTTTGGAATGGTTTTCGATTGATAGGTTAATAATGTCTCAGCCTCATCACCTAAAATTTTTTCTATTTCCTTTATCATGACATCCTCCTTTTTCGGTTATGAAAATCGTTTCGTTTAGCCTCTGGAATTGCTGATGACAACGATAGGCAATTTTATTCCTTGCTAATTTATCCGGTCAAACTGGAAGTCGCCAGAACCCTCGTTCAAATGATGCGATTATCGCCCGATTTGCGGAACCATCCGGTGGTCACAACCAGGTAACCGGCTTTCAATAAAAGCAGAATATAGCACAACATTGAAAGAGTGGTGATAACAAAACCTTTTATCACTTCATAAATCAAGCCTGCAAAAATTTCCGGCATTTAGAATTTGATTGCCGCTTTTGGGGTGAAAGCTAACTCCGCTCAGTTACGAACTCTCAGGTGTTCTGCCCATAATATGAAAGCTGCAATGCAAGATAAAGGTTATCTCGCAGCCTGTTGAATCAGGTCTGCGGTCAAGGATTTGCGTTTTAGTGAGGTTGATTTTTTAATAGGAATCGCCATCCACAGGGCTTTATCAGTGGAGACCGTTCAGGGTGAAACGATGCGTGTAGAGCGCCGCACAACAGCAATTTGCGTTGTCTAAAATCAGGCTTAAATCATCAGCCTGGTAGAGCGATGGTTAGCATCTGACGGGCATTGCCCGTCAGATGCTAACCATCGCTCTATTCCAGACTAACCGGTTGAATGACCCGGTTTTTTAATTACCTGATTGCGGTCAGGCAAATTTAAAACTCAAAACGCAACATCCATTGCATGGTGCGGTTCGGTCGGTAGCCGAAAGCTGCGCCAAACCCGGTGCGATTGGTTAGCGGATTGGCTGCATTACCCGTAACCAGGGTGCTGCTTCCCGGAGCCGTAAAACTGGCACCAAAAAAGTTCGTAAAGGCGACCTGCGTATGGTTCAGCGCATTGAAGGCATCAAGACGAGCTTCGATTCTCAGGCTTTCCCAAAAGAAGAATCTCTTGGAAAGCGACATATCCCAATTGTTAATTGGCGGCGCGTTTATCAGCAGGTCGTCGCGATTGGTCTCCAGCCCTTTGCTGCCTACTTGCGGAGCTTGGAAAGCGGCAATATTGAACAGATGAAAATCATCCTTGTTGGCTACGGCTTTGGGGTCGCCAATCAGCACACAACGGGGAGCATTATCGCTCGATGAACCGGTCAGATTGATGGTGCCGTATCCGGTAATGCCACATGTAACCAGTTCAGGTTCCCCGCTTTGGAACCGATAAATACCGGAGAGTTGCCAATTGTTGGTCAGCAGTCCGAGAAAACGATTCCTGGTTGGATTGGGAAATTCATACACCCAGTTAAAGTTAAAGTTATGGGTGCGGTCAAATCCCAGACGACCATAATTGATTTGGTCGTTTCCATCAATCCGAACCCCGCCATCCTGATCGCCGCTGGTAATGCCACGCGCTCTGCTCAGGGTGTAATTGGCATTCAACAGCAAGCCTTTGGCAAAGCGACGGGTAGCGGTCATTTGCATTGAATGGTAATTGGAGTTTTCATTAAATTCCAAATACCGGATGTCGCCAAACCCTTTATAGGGACGATACAAATTAGCCGGAAGGGCATTGGAACCGGGTATCGTGGGATTCGCCGCCTTAGTTGGGTCCTGATTTTCCGGCAAAAATGCCGAGCCAAAAGGCGTTGAGTTGATTGACCGATAGTGTGGCAAATGGTGTCCCATCGAGCCAACGTAAGAGACGTCTAAAACAGTATCAAACGGTAGTTTGTATTGGACGCCGAAATTGAATGAATAAGTGGATGGAATTTTCGCATCCAGTTCGATGGCTTTGATGTTCGGCGGACTGATGGTCGAAACGGCGTTGGCGCTGGTGATATTCTGGAGCAAACCGAAATCGAAAACCGAGGAGATGGTAGTCGGCGGATTTTCGTTATAGTCATAAATGAGGTTGCCTTGCGCCCGGTCATAGAATATCCCAAAACCGCCGCGCAGGATTAAATTGTGATTTCCCAGTACATCAAAAGCAAAGCCGAACCTCGGAGCGAATTGAATGCCCTGGTCGGCTGTCAAGCCTTCTTCAACCCCGCCGGTTCCGGCAAGAAAAAGTCCGTTGGCAATATTTCCAGACCCCGGAACAACCCGTCCTACAAAAAGCGTGTCGAGTAAAGTATTGGCTAAGGTTAAAGGGACACCCGAAGCCAGCACCGCCGGATCAACGGCGCGACGGGCAGAGGTTTGCGAACCACCTGAACAGGTTCGCGCGCCATTGATACACACCGGCACATACAGTCTGGGGGCAGCCGCAGGGTCGTATTTGCTCGGCACAAAATTGGAAGCCAATAGATTCGCATCGCGCGCCGGTGGCAACCAGGAAAACCGCATTCCATAATCCAGCGTCAGCCGTCGCGATATTTTCCAGTTGTCCTGGGCATACCATTCAAGGTTGAAATACTTGTAACGCCCGGTCGTGCCTGACGAAGCTTGCGTATAGTTTGAATAGACGCCGGTGATGGCGTTGGAAAAACCTTGCTGGGTGTCAAAGGGATTATTGGCGCTGTCAGAAAAACTGATGCCGCCGTTTTTCAAAATTCGATTGGTTTGATTCTTGGTACTCCAATGGTAGGTCGATCCAAATTTGGCAAAATGCTGCCCCCAAATTTTTGACATGCTCCCGACAATATCATCGGTTCGGCTGATATAGGATTGCGGCGCGGCTCCGGCTTGATAGCTTGGCGTGTTGCCAAGTCGTCCGCCAAAGCCAAACTGCGTCAAGATGTCGTCCACCACGGCGCTTGGATAGATCAAAGGCAAGTCTTGCAATCCGCTTGCGGTTCGTGTGTAGGCATCGGTGTTGGGTCTGCCATCAACCGTATTTTTGCTGAAGCCGTAAGTGAATTCGACAACCGTGGTTGGATTGAGCGTTCCATTTAAGGTCGTGGCATAACTAACCCTTGGCAGGGTTTGCTTGATGCCAAATTGCCCGAGGTTGCCAAAAAGGATAAAACCCAAAAAATTGTAGGGACTGACGCCATCCGATTCATTATTGAGTAGCCGACCATAGACCAGCCAATCTTTATTGAGGGTGTAATCCATTCGCAAAGTGTCATTGCGCTCTTTGGTGGTATTGGGTATTTGTTCCTTGTAGTTGAAATTTTCACTGCCCACCGGGGTGTAGTTTGGCAAAGGATACAGAGAGAGAATTTTGATGCCCGGCGCATAAAGGCGATTCTGCGGGATTTTTCCCAAGACGCCGCCATCTTTAAAACAGCCTGCGGTGTTGGAGGCGTTACAAGGCAAACCCAAAGTCCAGTCACGAATGAATGGAAACAGATTGCCGTTTCCATCACGCGATTGAGAAAAGTCACCTTGTCGCTCAAGCGCCGTCGGAACGCGAACGTTTCTTACCGAATTGGGAGTGGTTCTGGGATTCCACTCTTGATTCCAGAAAAAGAAAAGCTTATTCCTGTTTTTGTTGAAGACGCCGGGAATGTAAACCGGCCCGCCGATGGTATAACCGGGGTCTTCCTGGTCTGTAATATCTCTCGGTCGTTTGTTGCGGTTATTATCAAAGGAATTGGCATTGATTCCCGTATGTCGGCGATAGTAATAGAAAGACCCGTGAAAATCATGTGAGCCGCTGCGGGTGACGGCAAGAATCTGTGCGCCGGAAGAGCGTCCATACTCCGGTTGATAAGTGGAGGTTAAGAGTTTGAATTCGCCGACCGAATCCAGCGGGATTCTGGATAGTTGGGAATTGTTGCCGACGTCAACGCTGGTGATGCCATCAATCTGGACATTATTGGAGTTGGTCCTTACGCCATTAACGCTCAGGTTGGTGCTGTTTTCGGTATTGCCGTCGCCTGCCCCGGTGGTTACGACGCCCGGCGCTAAGGTAGCAAGATTGATATAACTTCGGGTTTTTACGCCGGTGTTGCGAATCACTTCGCCTTGAATCGCAAAGGAACGCTCGCCGCTTTCAGCCTGTATGGGAGTGGCTTCGCTGGTTACGCTCACGGTTTCGGTAACGGCTCCCACTTCCAAACTCAGATTGCCGAGTGTCAGTCGGTCGTTGGCAATGAGCGTGATGGCTTTACGTTCCTGGCTTTTGAAGCCCGATGCTTCAATTCTCAAGGTATAGGTTCCTGGCGGAACCTGTGGAAGCACAAACCGCCCCTCGTTATCGGTGATTGCTGTCAGGGAAAAGCCTTTGCTTTCTTCGGTGGCTGTCACCGTGGCGTTGGCAATGGCAGACTGTTGCTGATCAACGATGGTTCCGGTGATTGAACCGCTGGTGGTTTGAGCCAACCCCGGTGCTGTGCAAAGCACGCAGAGCATAGTAAATATTGATAGTATTTTTAGACGCATGACCTACCTCCCGTTAGTGAGTGAAATCCGTGCCTCAACGATGTAACCAAATGCACGCTATGAATTTTCTGATTTTTTTGACCGCGCATTCCCGCGCTTCTGAGCGTTATGCAAAGCCGACCGCTCAGATTGAAGTAACGAGCTTCTTTGAGATTTGAAATGCGAGTCTTGATAGACTAGAGGACATCACTCTCCGCCGAGCGGATTTGCCTCGCCAGGTGCTCGCTTGTTTATTGATTCTGATTTATAATTTCCAATCTCAAAAGGAAAATACTCTTAGTAGCCTGAAATGTCTTTGGCTATCCCCTGTAAAAATCGTGAAAAATTCATCGCTCGAATGAAAAATTTCTGAAAAGTTTTGGATATGTAAGAAATGGAAGGTGTTAAGCAAAAAGGAGTGGTCAGGTATTACGAGTTCGGTCCGTTTGTTGTGGATGTGGCAAAATCCATTCTGCTACGCAACGGAGAACTGGTGCCGATTGGTTTGAAAGCTTTTGAGGTGTTGCTGGCATTGATTCAGCAGCAGGGAGAGGTGCTGAAGAAAGATGAGTTGCTCAAGGAAGTCTGGCAGGATACGGTCGTTGAAGAAAACAACCTGGCGCGAACCATTTCGGCATTGAGAAAGGCGCTCGACGATCACCTGGGTGCGCCACAATATATTGCGACGGTTCCGGGGCGGGGCTACCGGTTTGTGGCTGGCGTAAAAGAGATCAAGCAGGAAAGCGAGGCGCTTAATGAACTGGCGACCAAAAGGTCGAATGGACACCGGGCTAGTCAGAAAAGAGAAACGCCTATTGACTCGGGTCGAGCGGCGCTGCCGGAGACACGCCTGGTTAGCCCACTGCGATATTACCAGAAGGGGTTGATTGCTCTTCTGGTCATGGTGATTGTCGGGGGGATTATCGCCCTGGTAGTTGTGCAACTGCGCCAAAAGCCGCAAGTGCAGTTGCCACGCAAACTCTGGCAATTGACTTTTGATGCGGGTCTGGAGAGTGAGCCGACCTGGTCGCCAGACGGGCGACTGATCGCTTACACTTCGGATCGTTCCGGCAATTTTGACATCTGGGTACAGCCGGTTGGTGAAGGCAATCCGGTTCGGATTACGACCTCGGCGGCGCATGACTGGCAGCCGGATTGGGCACCGGAGGGCAATCGTCTCGTCTTCCGCTCCGAGCGTGAAGGAGGCGGGCTATACGTTGTTCCGGTACTTGGCGGGAACGAACACAAGGTTGCCTCCTTCGGCTACCGTCCGCGCTGGTCGCCGGACGGCACGGAAATTCTTTTTTACACTTCCATTTTGCGCACCAATACTGCCGAAATTCCCAAACTCTATGTGGTAGGGCTGGATGGCAAACCGCCGCGTGAGGTGCTGACCGATTTTCTCGCCGATTTCATCTCTTTCTGTGCATCCTGGCATCCTGACGGGCAGCGGGTTTCGGTGTGGGGAAATCATTTTGAACAAGGGCAGGGATTTTGGACGGTGCCGCTGGCAGGTGGTAAGCCCGTCAAGTCAGAATACGCCGCGACGGTTACCGAACAATTCAAGGAAGCTGCGGTAAACTTTCAAGGATTTCAATGGTCATCTGCCGGTGATGCGCTCTTTTTTGAAGGCGTTTCATCAAGCGTAAAAAGCTTATGGAAAGTTAGCATCGATGCCAAAAGTTTGCGCTGGCTGGCAGGACCGGAACGATTAACCGCAGGCGCTGGATTGGATACGGATGTCGTGGTCTCTCGAAACGGCAAGAATCTGGCGTTCACTTCGCGCATTGAGCAAACCCGCATCTGGTCATTTCCTTTCAACGCGACTACGGGAATTGCCAACGCTGCTGGACAGCCCATCACTCCGGTAGGAATGGAGGCGTTTTTCCCAGACCTGACTGCTGATGGTCGCAGCCTGGTGTTTGTCACCAGCCGGGCAGGAAAACGGGAATTGCGAATTAAATCACTGTCTGATGGACGGGAAGCGATTTTAATCACCGATGATTTATCGCGCTCGTCGCCTCGTTGGTCGCGTGATGGTAAACGATTGGCATACAGCCGTGAAAATACTGCCAAATCGGTAGGCGCGCAGAATCGTTGGGACTTGGCGTTTATGTCGGTTGAGGGCGGCGACGAACAGGTACTTACGACGGCGAGCGCGTTGGTCGAACCGACCTGGGATTGGTCTATCGATGGCTCTTGGATACTGGCGGGATTTATGCGCGGCACACCTGTACGCCGGTTGATTGGCAAGATTCCCTTGTCCGCCGTACCCCATGCCGAAGCCCAAATGCAGGTGGTAACCGCTCACCCGGACGAGAATCTCTATCAGGCACGGTTTTCTCCCGATGACCGGTGGATCAGTTTTTGTACAGCCAGGATGAATCAGGCGGGAATCTCTACGATTTATGTGGTTTCTGCCGCAGGGGGTGATTGGACGCGCATCACCGAAAGCCGCAGTTTCGATGACAAACCACGATGGTCGCCGGATGGGAAAATCCTCTACTTCATTTCCAATCGAACCGGCTTCTTCAATGTCTGGGGAGTTCGCTTCAATCCATTAAAAGGGCAGCCGGTGGGCGAACCTTTTCGCGTCACAACCTTTGACAGTCCCAGTCAAATCATTCTGGAAGATGTGCGAAATATGGAACTGGCTTTAGCCGCTGACCGTCTGATTTTGCCTATGATGGAGGTCACCGGAAACATCTGGATTCTGGAAAATGTCGAGCAATAGACCTGGGGTCAGCGAATTCGCTTTAATGCGAATTCACTTTATTGCGTTGTGCATTTCTGTTCGACCAAACGCTTCAAGGCTTGAGCGTCCTGATCGGTTGGCGCGATTTGCAAGGCTTTCGTCAAAGCGGCTCGGGCATTCACGCAATCATTTTTCAAAACATAAATACGACCCGAAAGAATGTGTGCTGCCGCGAGTTGCGGATTCCAGAATAAAGCGGCTTTCAGGGCATTGATGGCGCGGTCAAAATCGCCGCGTCGTTCATAAACTCTGGCGATTAACAGATGGGCTTCGTAATTTTGCGGCGCAACCTGTAAGAGGTTCTGACTGGTGGTGAGCGCCTCTTCATCGCGTCCACCAAAAAACGCGGTGCGGGCTTTTTCGAGCATCGCATCAGCCTGAGTTGGCGTGGCGCTAGTGGCATTGATGGCGTTGGCGCGTTCATCCTTGTCGCGTTTGAACCGGTAATAATTGGGTTTGCTGAAAGTCTTTTTCATGCGCGCCAGAACCGGCGCACCCTTGACTTCCCACTGCGCGAAATTGGGCAGTAACCGCTTCGCCTGATTCGCCGCCTCGCTTGCGCCCGCCTGGTCGCCCAGTCCGGTGAGCGCCTTGCTTAGAATATAATAAGCCTCGCCGTCATCGGTTCGGCGTTCGAGTTCGCGTCGGAGCATCCCCGCAGCGTTGGCATAATCTTTCGCCAGATAGTAGGCATAACCGAGATTAAACAGCGCATCGGTATCACGCGGGGCGACATCGACCGCCGGTTTCAAATGTTGCAGAGCTTCGGCAATCTGCTTTTGTTTGATAAGCAACACGCCGATGTTGTTATAAACCTCATAAAGCGGCAAGGCGGCTGCGAGTTTCTGTTGCCCTTCAATCGCGGCATCGGTGAGTCCCAAAGCGTTTTGCGCGACGCCGATATAAAATTGCGCTTCATCATAACGCGGGTCGCGGTCTGAGAGTTTTGCCAGTAAGTCAATCGCTTCTTTATATTCGCCCGATTCATAGCGAATACGACCGAGTTCAAACATCGCAGAGATGTAATAACCGCGAACCTTGTCGTTAAACTCGTTAATGGCTTTTTCGAGAAATTCGATTTGCGCCTGGCGTTCACGGGTCAGCGTGCCTTTGATGTAGTTCTCAAATGCGCCAATCGGCGCAAGCGTCGCCTGGGTGGTTAATTCGACTTGTGAATAAGGCAGCGCGGGATTGCGTTTGTAGAGGATTTCGTAAGCCAGCGTCCCTTGAAATTCCTGAAGTTTGTATAAATCGCCACCGAGGTTGAATTCGCCAATCAAACGACCTTCGCGAATATCAATCAATCGCGCAGTAATCGCAACAGTTCGCTCAACCGGTTTTTCCTGGGTGGTGTCGGTTTTAGGTTTCGGTTGTTCGGTCTTATCTTTATCGCGGTCATCGGAAATTCGATAGGTGCCAATGACGACCAGCGTTGCGCCGGCGCGTTCGGCAATTTTAATCATGGTGGCGCGCGTCAAGATAGCAGTTGGCGGCAAGCCTTCCTGCTTGTACGCGACATTGCGCTCATCCGGGCGGATGGCGATTAAACCGGGTTTATCGAGCAATTCCGATAACGTCGAAGCGAAACTTTCGCCAATCCAGTTGTATTCAGTGCGACCCGATACATTTTCAAACGGCATAATGACAATCGTATCGCTGCCGACGAGGTTACGGGCTGCGGTTTTGTGTTCAAGCGCAAAAAACTGAGTCGAGAGCGTGAGGATAAATAAGAGAATTTTAAAATGATGTTTAAACATACAAAAAAACGAATCGGGCTGACCTGCGTTTTTCAACGTGTTACTGCCTGAAAAGTTCGATTAGTAATTTTAGATTCACTATGCATTTTGGGTTAAGCAGATAATCAACTTTCGGGTTGCACAGCGTCCTTTCCCGGTCGATTCACAAACCATCATTGTGAAGTTAGAATGCTGCTTCTGTCAACAAAGCCAACAAACCGTCTGTGGTCAATTCGCCAATGAAAATTTTTTGATAAATGATGGCTTGACATAACCAGGGAAAATCGAATTTCGGATGATGTTAGATTTGCTCAAAAAAAGTTTGAAATGAATTTGCGGCTTTCACCAGTCTAATCTGTAAGGAGGTAGTATATGTCGAGTAGTGTTTTTGAACGAGTTCGTTTTACAGGGATGACGCCGGATGCTTTTCAACATCCTTTAGACCGCATCGCAACGGAAAACCTCAAACGGGTAAAAGGCTTTGACTGGCTGTGTCGCAAATTTGTCGAATATGGCATTGAGCGTATTGAGTACGTGCAAAATATCGGCGGTTCTGTGCGGGTTGCCCCGCGACAGATGCCCTTGATTTATGAAATGCTGCGCGAATGCTGTGCGATTCTGGATGTCGATGAGCCTGAACTTTATGTCAGCAACGGCCCGGTCAACGCTTACACTTCCGGTCACGACCATCCGTTCATCGTTTTGCAAACCGGATTGATTGACTTGATGACCGATACCGAAGTGATGGGCGTCATCGCTCATGAACTTGGGCACATTAAGTGCGGTCATGTGCTGTACAAAACCATGGCGCGTGCCATCAAACCATTCTTTGAAATGCTGGGTTCGGCTACTCTGGGCGCAGGCAAACTGGTCGGCGCAGGAATCGAAGCGGCACTGGGTGCCTGGGATCAACGCTCGGAACTCAGTTCCGACCGCGCCGCATTGTTGGTTTTGCAGGACGCCACGCCTTGTCTTTCGATGCTGATGAAACTGGCAGGCGGAACGCGACGAATGCCTGAGCAATTGAGTGTTGAACAGTTTCTCAATCAGGCAAGAGCTTATCGGGAAGGCATGGATGAAAAGATGCTCGACCGCTTTTATCGCTTCATCGGCAGCATGGGCATCACTCATCCGTTTCCCGTGGAGCGCGCCAGAGCCTTGGATGAATGGGTAAACAGTGCAGAGTATCAGGCGATTCTTGCCGGAAATTATCCGCGTAAACCAGTCTTGCTGCCGGCGGGCAAAACCTGCCCGACCTGTAAACAAACGGCTCAGCCGAATGACCGGTTTTGTAACCACTGCGGCACGCCCATCAAAACCCATTGAGGTTGAGCCGCTCGAATATGACGATTACTTACTTGGCGGGTAGTTTCAGTATGGTTTAAAAAAGAATCTGCCGCACCCAAGCGGTTAATCTTCGATGCGGCAGCAAGTAAAGCATATGATGAATGACCCGTACGGGATTTGAACCCGTGTTGCCGCCGTGAAAGGGCGGTGTCCTAGGCCCCTAGACGAACGGGTCAAAGAACGAAATTGAGATACTAGCGGAAGACGCCCGCTCGCGCAAGGTTAGTATGAAAAACTTTTCTCTCTGGATTTATTTTTTCCATTTTTCAAATTCGATGTGACTTTTTCAAAAGGAAAAACTGCCGGTTGTTTAAAGACCATTGCCACCAACCCACTTATAGCAGTGGCGGCGAAAACCAGAAGCAAGGGTTCGATAGTACAACGAAATCTTGAAGAGCCGTAAAACACCAAAACGCTCATCAACGTCGCGAATATCGGTGCAATTAAAATCAACAATTCTCTGCGAAGTAATTTTCGTCGTTTAAAAAAGAGCCAACTGCCCGCCAGTATAAAGGGCAACAGCAGGCCATATGACAATCCAACCAACAAATTAAATTTATGGTTCGGAGTTTTTAATATCGGCGTCCAGAACGCATAAAATTTGTACCAGAGTAATCGCGGAATTACCTGTGGGTGATTCTTTAAAAAACTTTTGCCGTATTGCCATTCGTGTCGGTCGCGCTCAGCTTCGGATAAATCTCTGAGGAGATTTTTTTGTTCTTCAAAGGTTTCCGTGGTTACCCAGTCACCATGAAGTTGCGGGTCATCCAAAACCAATTGATTATTGCTGCCCCAGAAGGTTGAGCCACCATTGGTGGTAATCATCACGAATTGCTGCTGTGCCAAATAATTTCGCAATGTCCAGGGCGCGATGACCAATCCCGCTGCAAAAGCGAAAACTGCAATCGGAAAAATGAGTTTTAAAAAATTACGGCGATATAAAAATAGGATGGCGATGGCAAAAAACGGAATAAACAGTACGGCTACAGGACGTGTGAGTGCCGCCATACCAAGCAGCAGCCCGCTCATAAAAAAATCCCTTGAGGACAGGGCTTTACTGGCTCTTAAAAAAAGAAAAATCGAAGTGGTTAGCAATAATGTGTAGAGCGGTTCACTGGCAAAATGGATGTTGTAATAAATTAAATTCGGATAGATGGCAGCAAGCAAAGCGGCAATCATAGCCGTAAAATCATTGGTAATTTCGCGTGTGAGAAAAAAAACCGGAAAGACCAACAATGTGCCGATCAACGCAAAACAGACGCGCGCCGCGAAAAAATTATCCACGCCAAAAATTTCGTAGATACCTGCAAGCAGCAATGGAAACCCCGGCGCGCGAAAGGTTGTCGGGCTGCCTTCTACAATTGAAAATTGGTGATGAAGCGCAAGGTTTTCAGCAATCTGATTGAATTCAACGCCATCGACGCCGAAACCTTCCGGCGAGGGGCCCGAATGGATGCCTTCAAACAAACCACTGGCAGTGAGGCGCAGCGCAAAGGCTAATAGGAAAATGAATGAAAGACTGAGCAGAAGGTTGTTCTTGGACACTCTCCCCCGCAACAGCTCCGCAAAAATTTTCATAGGATAATGGAGAAAATAATCATTGGCTCAAAAATTCCTTGATGCGTGCATATTTATTGCTGTAGACCTAAGCGGTTGCTTCAACAGGTTGGGTCACGCGGGTCTGGGTTATCCAACACATTTTGGGTCTGCGATTCGCGAAAGCGTTTAAGCGCATTTTTAATCTCCGGGTATTTGTTTGCCAGCATCGCTGCGGCATAAAGTGCCGCATTTATCGCGCCGGCTTTACCGATTGCCACGGTGCCGACCGGAATGCCTGCGGGCATCTGGACAATCGAAAGCAATGAATCTATCCCTTTCAACATTTTTGATTCAACCGGAACCCCGACCACCGGAAGCGAAGTTTTCGCCGCCGTCATTCCCGGCAGATGCGCCGCGCCACCTGCGCCTGCAATAATTACTTCAAGACCGCGAGTTTCGGCAGTCGAGGCGTATTCAAAAAGTAAATCCGGTGTGCGATGTGCCGATACGACGCGCACTTCAAAGGGTACATTAAGCGCGGTTAAGGTTTCAGCAGCATTCGCCATGGTCTCCCAATCCGATTTTGAACCCATAATGATTCCGACCAGTGGTTGCATAATGTTTGGTTTCCTTGTTGATTTTTGAGCAAGCGATTATAACGGGGATTGCCGCGATTGGTGAAATGCCTGATGCCCGGTTAAATGGAGATTGGAGATTGGGCTAATTTGCGAAAAATGAAAAGCGTGCCGCCGGTGGATTGGCGAATCCAATTGACCTCTGCATCAATCAAACTGGCGCGGGTGCGAATGTTGGCAATGCCGCGCCCTTTTTTCTCTTCGGTTGATAAATCAAATCCGCAACCATCATCTTCGATTTCAAGGATGAAATTGTTGTCGGCATCAACGCGGGCGCGCAATCGAACCTGCGAAGCCTGGGCGTGACGTGAAATATTGCTGATGGCTTCCTGGGCGATACGATAGATGTGAATCTGCATCACGGTCGGAAGATTCAATTTTTCTTCAATAAACTCTTCGCACGCAAATTCGTAAGCGAAACGGTTTTCTGCGGGAAGATGGGCGACGGCTTCTGTAAGCGCCCATTCGAGCGCCGCTGCAAACCCGACATTTTCTAAAACCGACGGGCTTAAATCTTCGCAGATGCGGCGGATTTCCGAAGAGATGGATTCGATTTCCGCGCGAAACAGTTTCGGGTCAATCGATTGATGACCATTGGTTTTTTCAGTTATTGAAAGCTGGTCGGAAAGCATCATCAGTTTCCTTAAATCGGCAAGCGTCTGGTCGTGCAAATCACGGGAAATCCGGCGGCGTTCGGTTTCGGTTTCATTCGCCAGTTGCATACGGGTTTCAGCGAGTTGTTGATTGGTGATGGCTAACGCTTCATGGCTGCGGGCGATTTTCTGATTTTGCCGGTAACCCCAGAACATGGCGAGAATGGCTAATAAAAGCAAAACCGCAAGTGCGGTGGTTGTCCAGGGAAATGGCGCGCGTTGCACGGCGAAATTTACGGTCAGCGGTTCGGAAGCGATTAGGTCGTTGGTGTAGGCGCGAACCGTGAGTCGGTATTCGCCGTTTCTTAAATTTTGTACCACCATTTGCGAATCTCTGGAAATTTTTTGAGTGATTAAACGGCCGGTGCTGTCAAAGAGAACAAAAGCATATTGAAATTGTTCGGGGAAGGTTCGGCTGCCGATTGCCGCTGCTTCAACCAGTAAACTGTTTTGCGGGTATTCAAGATTGATTTGCGAGGCAATCTCCCGCGGTTGATAAGCCCGGTTGCCGATGACGCGGGAAATTTTTAGAACCGGAGCCATATTGTTGGTTTCATAGCGAACCACCCCGCTATTGGTGCCAATCCATAATTCGTTTTCAGCCGTTGGTAAAACCGCAAAAACTTTTTGCGAAGGCAAGCCTTGTTCGCTGTCGAACCGCGAAATAATCGGCTCGCCGCGTTCATCAAGCAGAACTTTAAAAAATCCGCTCCCCGAGGTTGCGCACCACACGAAGGGCGCAGAATTGCTCGCTGGAATAACCGCGCGGGCTTCGACGCTTTCAATCAAATGCTGCAATTTTCCATTTGCGAAAACCGATAACCCTTCGTTGGTGGCAAACCACAGCGCGCCGTCTGCGGTTTGGGTGATTGCCCAAATGGTTTGATTTTTTAAGCTGTCGAAATCTGGCTCTCTGATTGCCTGTCTCCCGTCAAAAACAAATAAGCCGCCCTCGGCTGTGCCAATCAGCAATCGCCCATTTTTATCCGCAAAAAGACTAACCACCAGACGTTTTCCCAACTCATTATTTTCAACCGGAAAAATGGTTGTGCGATTTTCACCGTCAAATTTATCGACGCCGTTTTCAAAGCTCGCTAAAAAAATGGTGTTTTGAAATTTACAAAACGCCCGGATGCTTTCGGTTTGATTGTTCGGCGAAGTTTCTGATTCCGCGCGCTCGAAGGCGCGGCTGCCGGTAAAATATCGTGATGTAAAACGCAGGTCTTTTTTCCCTGAATACAAGCCCGAATGGGTTCCCACCAGTAAGTGATTTTCTGCGGTTTCAATCATCGCATAGATGCTTTTTCCTGAAAGTTCAGCGACCTCCTGCCAGATGGGTGAGGTTTTTAAACGCACGAACAACCCGCGATTGGTGCCGCACCAGATAAGCCCGTCCGCTGATTGAAACAGCGCGCGAATGAAATTACTTTCGGCAAACGGTGAAATGGTTTCAACGCGCATGCCTTGCGGGTCAAAGCGGCAAACGCCTCTGTCGGTGCCTATCCAGACCACGCCTTCACGGTCAAAAAAGATGGTATAGATATTATTTGACCTTAGTCCCCCGGCAGTATTTTCAAAGGTCAGATGTTCGATAGCTTCCGTGCCTTTAAAAACAAACACTCCATCTTTTTGGGTCCCCACCCAGAAGGTTTCTATGTTAGCGAATTTCAGCGCCGTGACCGTATTGGTATCGGCATTGATTTTTTTGGAGCGCGACAGGGCATCAAGCTGATATAAACCGTTGTGGGAATCCTTGGCTTGCGCGCCAATCCAGAATTGCTGATGCGGATCACGAGCAATCGCTTCAATAAAAAACGGACGCGGGTTGATGGTGAGTTCCTTTATTTCTTTGCCTTCGATCTGTAACAATCCCCGCCCGCGTGTTCCGATAATCAGGGAATTTTCACTCACGAATTCAACGCTGGTCAGCGGCAGCGGCGAGTTGTTCGCTTCGATGTTGAGTAAGGGATTGTCTTGAGGCGAAATGGTGAACAGATGAGTTGGGAATGTCGATATTGAATAGCTGAAAATGAAACCTTCTTCACTGACCATCGCGATATTTCGACCAACAGCAATCGCGTTAATACTTTTTTCTCTGGTTTCCGCAAGCAATTGAAATTGATTGTTTGACCAGATGCCTGCGCCTTTGTCAGTGCCAATCCATAAGCGTTGCAGCAAATCAAAGGTCAGCACACGAACCCGGGTATTGGTCAATTCTTCAATAACGATTTTTTCGATTCGCCGTCCGTCAAACTTCGCCAGTCCGCCATCTGTGCCAAACCACAATGTCCCATCCTGATCCTGAGCGATAGCCTGCACATGGTCAGATGGCAACCCATGAAAAAGTGTTACTGCGCCCCATTGGTGAAGATTGGCAGGGGGTTGTGGATTGGCATTCTGAGCAGTTGTATGGAGAGGATAGAGAACCGGAATCACGGCAATCAACAAGAGGAGATAAAGCACTCGACGAAACGTTAATACTTGGTTTGTCAGATTCACCACTTCACCTCTTCACCGGTTCACCTCTTCATTGATTTGCCGCTATAGCTTTCGCTTTTTGGTTTCTTCGTCGTAACGTTTGCGGTCGCGTTCAATCCAACTCTCCAATTCCGTGGCGGCTTTTTCGAGTTCATCGCTGTTGATGAGTCCGCGCCTGAGCGCTTCAAAAAACGCCCGGGTGCGGACGTTGTAAGCCAGGCGGTCATAATTTTCATTCACGGTTCCGACCGGCGATGAGATAAACAGTTTTTCGTAAAGCGTCGCCAAACGGCTTTCAACCCCGCGTAAACTCAAACTGCATTTACGAGCAATCGCCCAGTTCGACAGCCCCATCGCCAGGTAGTACAAAGCTTCGGCTTCAAACTCAGTAAGCAGCGGACGCTTGAATGAATCTTTGAACGCCGGGTCAATCATATCCGCGCCGTCTTCTAAAACCGCCGCGATGAATCTCAGGAAACGGGTTTCGGGATTGTTCTTATCGATGAAACCATAAGCCGGAGCCGGTTTGACGGATTTCACCAGTTTGCGAATTTCATTGATATAAATTTCGTGGGGAAATTGTGTCCAGAAAATGATGCGCGCCGCAGGATAATTTTTCCAGATGGCGCGCGCCGCTTTTACGCCCGACAGTTTGGGCATCTGAATATCCATCACGCAGAGCGCCGGGCGATGTTTGAGCGCCAGTTCAATAGTCTCTTCGCCATCGCCCGCTTCAATCACCGGCAGATGAGCGATGAATTCGCGTTCCAAAGTTTCGCGCAAATAAGTGCGCTGTGCGACGTTATCTTCTGCAATCAAAATCGCCATATTTTAGTAATCAGTGACAAGTGATGAGTGATGAGTTAAAAGCCCTTGCTCATCACTCATCACTTGTCACTTTGAAACCCAGATGAGTTCGGGGCTGAGGTTATCAGCAAAACGTTTGCCGAACAGTGAAACCGTGTACCGTTGTTTGATGATTTCTTCGAGCCAGGTTTTAACCGTTTCTTTATCCGACCAAAGAGCCAGAATTTTGCGACCTTCGGTGGAATCCATCACCAATTGTGCAGAGCCATACCAGCGATCAGGTGTGCAGGTGATTTCTTTGCCGCTTGTCTCCTGAATCGTACAGGAAAATTCTTCCTCATCGCTCGCGTCTTTCGCCCAGGTGAAACCGGTCATTCGTCCGGTTGTGAATGGCGTATGGTTTGCCAGGTCTGGCGCGAACGGGTGACGCCCGGGCTGGGGTTTTACGGCTGCGTGATTCGGGCGATTGGTAAAGCGCGTGTAGAGCGGAAATGAATGCTTGCCGAATTTGCCATTGACCCGTTGCCAGCGCGCACCACTCGCCTTGTAAATATTGGTTATCCAATAGCCGTCATCGAAATTCATGAAAACCAGTTCGGCTTTACCGTCGCCGTTCATATCAACCAAATCGGCAAGCGTTTTTTTCTCCCAGTCAAAATAGCCCTCGGCTTCAAACGGAACCGGGCGACCGGTTGCATCGAATAATAGCGTATAAATGTGGGCGGTTGGCGCAAG
This sequence comes from Acidobacteriota bacterium, assembly GCA_040754075.1. Classification (NCBI taxonomy): domain Bacteria; kingdom Pseudomonadati; phylum Acidobacteriota; species Acidobacteriota bacterium. Next base: position 127,076 of record JBFMDH010000007.1, on the reverse strand, counting down.
CCCATTGCCGCCCGTGTAAAACAGAAAAATAAAATCGCCAATGCGGTTTTTATCGAGGTCAGCCGCAAAGAAATCGCCGCCGAGTCCGCCTTTGTTGCCGATATAAACCACCCAGGGCTTTCCAAATTTATCTTTACCGGAAAGCGTGATGCCCAGTTCACTCTCGGTGTCGAAGTTGAATTCCGCGCCATTCATGCCAATGGGAAATTGTTTCGGCAATTCATTCAACTTCGAGGTATCGAAAGTCGCAAGATAACGAATCGGAAAAGGCTTTCCCCTTTCGGCTTTGGTAAGCGGCAGATAGTCAAGATGTTGTGCGAATAGATTTCCGACAAAGTAAAAAACATAAGAACAAGCAATCAGAATTAATTTTAAAGATGTTTTCATCCCTTGTCCTCGATTCACCCAAAAAGCTGTTGCAAGATTTTTATCTTTTTAATGGGCAAGAATCAATGTGGTAATCCACAGTTCAGAGAGGCGTATATCCCCTGAGTAAATTCTGCGGTCTGCCAATTCAATGGATGTTGAAGAACACGTAACCTCACTTTCCGCTCTTGCAGATAATCCTCGCAATGTTCAAAGCCTTTTCATCAAAACGATTCAGCTCGCAACGGTTCACCGGATTGGTAGCGGTTGTGACAGGCTTGGCGGTCATCACCCTTCTCATTACCCAATATAGAAAACCCCACGCATGGCGAACTGACGAATTACCACTGGTGTTCTGGTCGTGGCGAAACCAGTTACCAAATCAAAGCGACATTCAGGCTGCGATTGATGCGTTGAACGCGAGAGCCTTGTTTGTGCGAGCCGGACAGATAGACTATGAAAATTCAAAGCTGCGGCGGATTAGAGAAACGCAAGGGCGTTTGCCGCGAAACCTTGACCTGCATCTGGTCTATAACGCAACCAGAACCACGCTGGCAGCATTTGAGACTTTGCAGGTAGGAGAACTGGCTGAAGTTCTTTGCGTCACTTTTCACGATGATTGTCAGCGGGCATTACGTGAAGGCGCAGTGGTTGTCGGATTGCAACTTGATTTCGATGTGCCGACGAGGTTGCTTCCGCGTTATGCCAAACTCATTCATAAGCTGAGAAAACGCCTGAAATCCAATGCGCAGGTTAGCCTTACAGGGCTGCCGACGTGGATGGGTTCGGCTGATTTATCCGATGCGCTTGAGCAGGTCTCTTTTTGGATTCCTCAATGTTATGGGGCGATGATCCCGCAACGGTTAGATGTGATCGCGCCAATTTCTTCACCTGAAAGCGTAGCCGGTTGGGTTGCAAGAGCCGCAGAGCTTAAACGCCCGTTTTATGCGGGAATTTCGGCTTATGGTTATGCCATTCATTACTCGCGCGGCGGACAATTGATTGAAGTGCGTGGCGATTTAGACCCGGCGTTGATTGCCAGCCATTCACAAATGGCAGTGGTCGAAGGTCACCGGTTTAATGACCGAAAAGACGCAGGCGAATGGCGCGTGGTCTATCAAGCGCGTGGCGATGCGTTAATTGATGGATTGGCATTGCGCGCAGGTGAATATGTGATGCTGGATATACCCAGCGTTGAATCGCTTCGTCAGTCCGTAAGAAGCGTTCGCGAAGAAGGCGGGCGATTTCTCCTTGGCGTTTGTGTGTTTCGGCTGCCGTCTGATCAGGATCAAACCAATTTAAGCTTAAAAGAGATTGCCTGTGCATTCAGGGATGAAACGCCTTCCCCGCAGATTGCTATCGAAATGGAAAGGCAGAACCCAGTCTCGGATGAGCAGGCACAGTTGATGATAACGATCATCAATCGTGGCACCTTGACCCCGCCACCGGGCGAAGACTTTTTAACGGTTGAGTTATTCATTCCGAAACCGTGCCTGATTGATGTAATCACTGATGACACGCTGGCTTATGAAACGTTATTTAACAATCAAGTGTGCAGCCAATACCGAGCTAACCGGCTGCGCTTGAAATCGCGCTATTTACCGGTCGGCAGGCAAACGCGAGCAGTCATAAAAATTGAAGGCGAAGCGCCCGAAACTTTTCAAGCTTCAGTTTCCTTGCGAATCAGTGAAGACCAGATGCGCCGGAATAAGCAACTCATAACCGTCAAATAGGTGAATGCATGATAACCCTTAACACCTTCAAAGCCCGCTTCAATCAAGTCTTTAGACAACCCCGACCCATTGGTTTTTTAGTGGGTGTAATCATAATTGCAATTGTGACCACTGCAACCCTGATGGCTTGTAGTTGGGCTGCGGGTACGGAACACTCCGTGAGATTCAACCCTTACCGAACTCCAAGCGACTTCGGCAGATTACCGCATATGGAAAAGTATTGGCGCGCAAAAAACGAGAGCGCGAATGATGCAAAAGTGTTTTCCAGTTGGGGAGAGTTGACCGAATTTGAATGGGAACTTAGGGAGCGAGAAGAGAAAAATATTGTAGAAACTATCAATAATTTATGGAGGGAAGCAGAGCAGGAAGAACAATCAGGCAACCTGTTTTCATTGCGCCAGACGTTGAGCGAATTTTTAACCCTCACCTCTGCGGAAAATTTATCCCGCCAAATTTCGCTTACTGATTTGCAGTGGAGGCGAAATGCTGCGTTCGACAAACTGGATGCGCTCACCGCACTTGAACAAGGTTCTCCCGCTTCATTAATACAAAAATATCTGAATGCGCGTTCGCTTTACGATACACAGATTCCCTCTGTAGGCATCCTGGAATCTTTAAGTGAATTGAGAACGGATAAGAACTTAAAAGACAACGTCGCGTATCTTGAAGCCGCGACGCTTTACCGGCTTCAGGATGAGAAAGCCGCTGATGCCTTCGCCAAAATCGCAGTAAATTTTTTCAAGAGTGAAAAACGTGAAGCGGCTCTTTTTATGTATGCGGTGGTGACGATGAAACGCAGCAAGGTGTTTACAGGAGATAAACGGGAAAGTCTTTGTCAGGATTGCCCTGATGATTATCTGCTCAAAGCCCAAAGCGCATTTCAACGGTTTTTAAGCGAATTTCCACAGGGTCGCTACTGGGGGGATGCGCTGGGTTGGTTGGCGTATCTTTCCTTCAAAACCGGGAACAAGGTTCGTGCGCTTGCCAATTATTATCGAATGTTAGGCAGTCAAAATGAATCAGCCAAAGTTGAAGCCTTGTTCTCATTGAATTTTGTTCGCAATCATGCGAACGATGACGAGTTGCGACAGGTAGAGTCTGAAATAGAAGATGAGCCGAAAGCTGCGTTGGCGTATGCTTATCACAATCTCTACAACTATGCGCCGTTTCGCGCCATTGATTGGGAAGATGACGAAGAGCAAAGAAAAATCAAAATATCTCGCGAGTATCGGCGCATCGTTGAATTCGCCAATCGAATGGTAAATCGCCATCCCAAAAATTCAACCGGCGGTGCCTTCATGGTGAGGCTTGCGGAAGGGAATTTTGAGTTGGAAAAATTCTCGGAAGCGGCACAATATGCGCGGCAGGCTTTGCGTTTAGGCATCAATAAAGAGCTTCGTGCAGAAGCCTTATGGGTAGCTGGAGTGGCTGAATATCATTTAAAGCAATACCCGACCGCTCGTGTTGCCTTGGCTACGCTCATTAAAGAAAATCCGAACAACCGCTACACTGAAGGGGCGCGCCGAAATCTGGCGATGCTCGAAGAGGATGCGGGCAATCTTGAAGCCGCACTTGAGCAATACCTCGCGCTCGATTATCGCCATGACGCCGCTTACTTCTGTGAAGTTTTGATGAAGACAGAGCAGTTGGCTAAATTTATTGATAGCCGCCAGAATCTGAAAAACCGTGACGAATTGCTTTATGTTTTGGGTTTGCGTTACCTGCGGGATTTTCGCTGGGAGGATGCCAGGAAAATTTTCTCAGGCATTCGTCCGACCGGCAGAAGCGTTGATGGGAGTTATTTAAACGACACGAATTATTACAACTATGGTGAGCAGGAGAGCGAAGTAAAACTCAGACTTTTTGATCCTCACATCAGAGGAATTCGACCGCAATGGCTGGAACAGGATTTACGAACTACCGACGAATTACAGCGACTTGATAATAATTATCGGCTGGCAACCGATGATGAGAGCAGGGCTGAAGCGCTCTATCAATTTGCCAGCTTTATCTATCAAAGCAGCTTGCTGTTTTATAACCCGGTCTGGAGAAATAATCGCCACTATATGCTTTATGAATTTTTTGAATATGGCGCTTTTCGTCAAGCGAATGAATCACAACTGTTGTTTGATTATATGCAAAAGCATGATATGGCGGCGCGGGCGTTGGAAATCTACTTGGAAGTCGTAAAGAAATATCCCAACACGCGGGCGGCGCGGGATGCGCTTTACACGGCGGCGGTTTGTCACGAACGATTGCGCGAATATAACAATTACTGGCGCGAGATTTATGCCGAAGGCGGTCATGCAGGTGAGCGGATGGTGACTTATAAAGAGGTAAAACGCAGCTATCCCGATTATCGTTTTCCACTTGGAACCTTGGGCTGGGAACCGGCGACGCGCACTGTAAATGGCGGACCCGGATGGGCGGACTTACCAAAACCTAAGCCGAAACCGACTCTCAAAGAAAGGGCTTTGCGTTATGCCAAAGCCACAGCCAAACTCGCGCGAAAGAAAATTCGCAAAACCTTTTGGTTCGGAGTGAATCTGCTACTAACTTCGTTAAAAATGCTTTGGGCATTTACTTATGGCGTCTATAAATGCCTGTGGTTCGGCTGTGCGTTTGTCTTTACCTGTTTGTTGTACAAATGGGCAAGCGAAGCGCGCTGGTTATTGCGTGATGAACTGGCGCGTTGCGAATCGCGTCCTCGCAAAACAGCCGAGGAAAAGGAAACCGCTGGCGACGCCATTTTGCTTTCAACCAATCTCACAAAAAAAGGGGAAATCGAACCGTTATTATCGCGACTGGATGCGTATCTCAATAAAGATTTACGCGATGAATGGAAGGTTTATGCCCAGGATATTTATTACAAAATCAAACAACTGAAACAATATGAGCGCGGAAAATCCCTTCTTGCATTGAGCGCCGCGACCCACTTGCTTCTCGGCATTTTATTGATTCAACTCTTAGGAGCTTATAAATAAACTTACTCCTTAAACAATTCGTCAGGATTTTCGGGGACGCCGATGTAAGGCAGGTTGCGATATTTCTCGGAAAAATCCAACCCATAACCGACGACGAAATGATTGGGGATGGTGAAGCCCACGTATTTCGCGGGGATTTCGATTTGGTGGCGTTCCGGTTTATCCAAAAGCGCGGCGATTTCTATGGAGGCGACTTCGCGCGATTGGAAATTGTGCATCATATAATTCAAGGTCAAACCCGTATCAATGATGTCTTCAACCAGAATTACATCTTTGCCCGCGAGACTCTTATCCAAATCTTTGGTGATTTTCACTTCGCCCGAAGACTTGGTCGAAGCGCCGTAACTTGAAATGCCAATGAAATCAATCGACAGTGGCAAATCGATGTGACGAATCAAATCCGACAGGAACACACAAGCGCCTTTGAGTACGCCGATGAGTTCGAGATTTTTATCGGCATAATCGCGGGTGATTTGCGCGCCGAGTTCGCGCACCCGGTTTTGAATCTGCGCTTGGCTGAGCAACACTTTTAAGTTGGGGTGATTGATAAAATTCGCGGGTTGATTGGCTGTCATCACAGTCTCCTGAAAATTAAAATGTAGCACGAGGGGAATCGCGGTCGAAGACCGCTTGTTCAACATCAAATTTTGCGACCTGTATGGATGGTTGCTGTCGAAACCGACTGACTGAACCAAAGCTCTGTGGTATGAAACCCCTCACGCAACTTTTCCTTTTTTCGTTTTACTCTCTGAATGAGCGGGCAATATAAGAAACCGAGTTGCGAATTGTCAACATACGGGCGTTTTTAAGTTAGACATTCAACCATTCAAAATCTACAATCCTGACGCTATGAGTTTGATTGATGAAAGAGGCAAAGCGGTCATTACGGAAGTCGATATACGCAACCTGAAAGCGGGCGATACGCTGAGGATTGACGAAAACGCGAAACTCACGCCGCTTGCCGAGGATTTAGTGCGCGAACGCGAAATTACAATCGAACGCGCCCGTCGCCGCATTGCCGCCAGTCGTCGTCGCATCGCGCTTGGCGCAGACCACGGCGGCTATGCAATGAAAGAAGAACTCAAACGGGTGCTCACCGAACTTGGGCACGAATTTCAAGACCTCGGTTGTTATTCGACCCAAGCGGTCGATTACCCGGACTTCGCGCACGCCGTCGCCCGCGCGGTTGCCAATCAGGTTTGCCAACTTGGAATAATGATTGATGGCGCAGGCATCGGTTCCTGCATGGCTGCCAATAAAGTGCCGGGGGTGCGCGCGGCGATGTGTTACGACGAAGCGACCGCTAAAAATAGCCGCGAACATAACGGCGCAAATGTGTTGACGCTGGGCGGCAAGATGATTTCCAACGAACAGATGAAAAAAATCGTCACCGCCTGGCTTTCGACTGACCTCACGGAAGACCGTCACCGCCGCCGCGTCGCGAAAATCGATGCCATCGGCGAAGAGTATTGCAGATGAAGCGGTGAAGCGGTGAAGCGGTGAAGCGGTGACATTTCATTTGTCCCATTTATCCCGTCCTCCAGCCAGAGTTGGAAGTCATTCATTGAAAACGCTTCAGGCAACTTACTTCAAGAATGGTCACGCTCTTGGGATAGGCGGTTAAAAATGAATTGCCGCTCGGTTGAACTAGCGGTCTAAAGGCAAGGTAGACAAGAGACTTTAGGTGAATTTATGAAGCAACAAAATTTGAAATCAAAATAGGGCTTTCGTGCCCTCACCTCTTCACCTCTTCACTTCCACACCTCCACACCTCTTCATCCTCACATTGCCTTCTCACAATTTTTTGTAAAAAATTTCTCAACGCTTTTCCGGTTTGCCAAGTAGTAGTTTATGAAAACACGAGAAAGGCTGAATGATGATTGTTGAGGGCTGCGAAATCGCATTGATGACCAACAGCTTTGAACTTGAAGAGAGCGCCGCGCGCGAGCGCGCGATGGCGCTGGTCATTGAACGTGTGAAAGCCGGCGATAACACTGCCTTTGAACAAATCATTCATTGTTATCAACGCAAAATCGTGTTGGTTGCCTGGCGCATGCTTGGCAATCAGGAAGATGCGCGCGATGCCGCTCAGGACACTTTTTTAAAGGCATTTAAATATTTGAAAAGTTATGACACGCGACAGGATTTTTCCGGCTGGCTTTATCGCATCGCTGTAAATTCGTGCAATGACATCGCGCGAAGACGCGGCAGCGTCGGTCAATTCACTTCATTTGAAGCCGAACACGCAGCCGGAAATTTTTCTGACCTCGTGGGTCGCGATAATCTCGAAGCCCAAGCCATCAAAACACAGGAACGCGCCTTGATTAATCGCGCCTTGAAATCGCTCAGTGAAAAAGAGCGCGCCGCCATTGTGCTCAGGGATTTGGAAGGGTATTCGACCAATGAAGTCGCAAAGATTTTAGGTTCGACACAAACCACCGTGCGTTCACAAATCAGTTCGGCACGCGCCAAGATTCGTGAGTTTCATAGCCGTATGCTCGTGAGTCTAAGAAAGGGAGCAGGAGAGAAAGGGAGCAAGGGAGAATTCTGAAACGATTTGCCTCAAGAAATTTCTTCTCTCCATAGGAGCCGCAAGATGAATTGCCACCATTTTGAAAAATTGATTCCGCTTTATATCGAAGGCGACCTTGATGAGCGGGAAATGAAACAAGTCGCCATCCACGTTAGTGAATGTCACGCTTGCGCGCGGCTGGCAAATCAATTCAATGCCAGCCAAGCCTGGATGCAGACGCTTACGCCGCCGGAGTTCAATGAAGCGTTTTTCAGAGATTTGCAACAGTCGGTTATGCAGGAGATTCAGGCGAGCGCCGCGCGTCAGACATTTTTACAGGCGCTTGGATGGCGTTGGAAACCTGTTTACGCCCTGGCATTTTTGTTGTTGATTCTATTTGGCGCATTTACGTTTTATGTTTTTTCGGGCAAATCGGTGGTTAAAGAAAATCCTGAAATAGTGAATAGGGGGAAAGACGACGAAACACCGCAACAAACTCCGCCTGATAAACCGCCTGAGCCACTCGTGATGCCGAATGACAACCCTAACGATAAACCGCGTGGTACTGGAATCGCTGGCGTTCGCAAACCGCGCGTGAAGCCCCAGGAGCGCATCAAGTTACCTGATGTCTGGGAGCCGCAAAATATTCTTGAACCGATTGTGACTACAGAAATCAGCCTGCAAAACCCGGACGATATTTTTTCTGAGGAACCCCATTGGTTTGAAACCGATTTTAAACCGATAGAGACGACGCGCATTGAAATCCAGACCGGCGACCCGAATGTTCGCATCATCTGGTTTGCGCCGAAACCGACCGAGTCACCCAAAACGATTACCGATTAGGAGAAACGCTATGTTTTCATTAATGATTGAAACCATCACCACGCTACTGTTAATTTTCAGCCTGACGTTCACCAGCTTTGGACAACAGGCAACCCCGCAACCGCAACCTGCCAAACCGGCAAAAGTGGTTCAGCCGAAAGTCGCACCGGTCACAACCACGCAACCGGCTGCGGTGACGATTGCGCCCGTACAAACACCGCAGCCGACGGTGGCGGCAACACCCGCACCGGCATTGACCGCAACCGTAAATGCCAGACCGGCGATTGCGCCAATCGCAGTGACCGTACAGCCTGCGCAGCCATCACCTCAATCGCAACCCACCCCGAAACCGACCGTCGCGACGACACAAGCGCCTGCTGCGAAAGAGCCGGATTATGTTTCGGAAAAAGGCTTCAAAGGCAAGGTGCTTGAAGTAAAGTATCGTGAATTATGGTCGTTGCTTCGTGCATTATCTCCATTAGGAAGCGGGTTCAAAGGCGCAACCATTTCCACTAGCGAAGAGTTCAAAACCATTACGGTTCGGGATTTTCCTGAAAATATTGCAGCAATAGAAGAAGCCTTAAAGCGACTGGATACCCCGCAAGCGCCGCGCCCGGACATTAATTTCACCATTCAAGTGTTGATTGCTTCAAACACCACTTTGCAAGGTGATGGCATCTCGGCATTTCCCTCAGACCTCAAAGGGGTGCTTGACCAATTGATGTCAACGCTTAAATACACCAACTATGCGTTGATGTTTTCGGCTATACACACGACTAAAGAAGGAGGGTCAGGCATTTCCAATAATGGTGTCGTAGAGCCGAAATTGTTCAATGTTGCGGTTCCACAGGGCAATCAGATTTTTTCTGATTATTCAATTTCGCAAATCACCTTGGATTCATCCACGACGGCAGGAGCCACTGTGCAAATCGGTATGTTTCAATTCAACCTGCGCATCCCTCTGGTAATTGGCGGCAGCGATGCCAAAGTTCAATATCAAAACGTTGGATTCCGCTCTCCTGTAAGTTTGCGCGAAGGCGAAAAAGTAGTTGTCGGAACCACCACGATGGGCGACAAAGGTTTGATTGTCGTCCTTTCCGCCAAGGTTAAAAAATAGTTCTTAAATTGAATCACAAATGTCCGTAAAGAGACCGGATAGAATTTGGTTCCTCCGGTCTTCTTGCATTGCTGGCACAATGAGGAGGAGATGATGAAGAGGTTTATTTTATCGCTGATGATTTTCGGAGGACTGAATGCGAATACCTTGAGCTTCACACAGAATGTCGAATATCTCGGCAAACTCAACTCTGAATTGGTCGCAGAACGCCCGGTCACTTCAATCGAGTTGAAAAAGGCACTGCCTGATCAGATAGCTACCTTGCCTGTACCGGTCGCGAAAAGTGAGCAGGTATTTGGAGGGCGATTATTCAATAATCCGAGAAAAGAGATTGCCGGGTTGAGCGTATTCCTGATTGAAAGACCCAACACGTTGCCGGTGCTCTTTGTTGACTTGGATGAAAACGGGAAACTGACGGATTCTGAGCGTTTCGCGTTTTCACCTATCGAAAATCCGCAGGATGAAGACGGGCAGGTGTTGGTAAAGCTTCCGCTTAAAAAGGGCGATTTTAAATTTTTTCCGGTCAGATTCTTTCATCCGAAAAAGAAGCCGGAAAAAGACGATACGCGATACGTGAATCATACCTTTCTCGGCTATGCGCAGGGGGTGGTCGATATTCAAGGTCGCAAAACCCTGGTTCAATATCAGGTCAACTATCCGAGCGGGGAACTGAACGCAACCAAAGGGTACATTGGCGTAGATACCAATGGCGATGCCAGGATAGATAACAATTTCGTGTCTTACGAATTAGCTTATGCCAAAGATGAAACCGTGGTCTTTCGCGCCGGATCGGCGTATGTCTCGACGAAATCGGTTGATGGCGCGAGCGGGAAAATTGTCTTAAAATCGCATCCGGTTGCCGATTATCAGCGCATAGAACTGGAGATCGGCAGCGAACTCAATGACTTTCAGTTCACCGATTTTGACGGCAACGAACGCCGATTGTCGGAGTTTCGCGGCAAATATCTGTTGCTCGAATTCTGGGGAACCTGGTGTGGGCCATGTGTCGGTGAAATCCCAAATTTCAAAGAGGCATATGCGAAGTATAAAGCGCGCGGTTTTGAAATACTGGGGATGGACGAAGACGAAAGCGTTGAGAAGGTGAAAAAGTTTTTAACCGAAAAAGAGATTACCTGGACGAACGCCACAACCCCCAGCATCAAGGATTTGACAGCCAAGCGATTTCGTATCACCGCTTTCCCGACCACCATTCTGCTTGACCCACAAGGGAAAATTGTCAGCCTGGGCAGAAAAAATCAATTGCCTTTGCGCGGTAAAGAATTACTTGAAACGTTAGAAAAACTGCTGCCCACCCAGCAAAAGATCGCTCAGTAATACGGCGTCAAAGACCGGACGACAGTATTGGTTCAGTCGTCCGGTCTTTTTGTCTATCGCCAACTTCACATCTCACCATCAATCCATTATCATTACGCCGCTTTTTTAGAGCCTTGCGGCTCAATCTCTTTTTACAAAGCACGCTATGAACGAATCTACAAAGTACGCAGTCGAAATGCGTGGCATCAGCAAACGTTTTGCTACCGTGGTTGCGAATAACGATGTGAGTCTGAAAATTCCTGCTGAGTCGATTCACGCCATCATCGGCGAAAACGGCGCGGGAAAATCGACCATCATGAATATTCTTTACGGATTTTATACCGCAGACGAAGGGGAAATTCTGGTCGATGGAACGCCACAGAAAATCCGCCATCCGCATGATGCCATCGCCCTCGGACTCGGAATGGTGCATCAGCACTTCATGCTGGTTGACCCGTTGACGGTGACGGAAAATATTATTCTCGGCGCGGAACCGACATCCGGCATCGCCATCGATTACAAGCGAGCTTGCGAGCGGGTTCGCGAAATTTCCGAACAATACGGTTTGAAAATCAATCCCGATGCGCGCATCGAAGAGTTGAGTGTCGGGCAGCAACAGCGCGTCGAAATATTAAAGACTTTGTATCGCGGAGCACAGATTTTAATTCTTGATGAACCGACCGCTGTCTTGACGCCACAGGAAGTCAATGAAATGTTTGCCATTTTGCGCGGACTGAAAGCGCAAGGCAAAACTATCATCATCATTACCCACAAACTCGCCGAAGTTCTGGCGCTTTCCGATAACGTCACCGTCATGCGTCAAGGCAAGGTGGTTGGCGAATTACCTACTAAAGATGCGACGGCAGAAAAACTCGCAAGTCTAATGGTCGGGCGCGATGTTTTGCTGCGCGTTGAAAAAGCGGATGCCAGACCAAACGGAATTGTGCTGGATGCGAAAAATCTTTCACTGGTCAATAAAGACGGAACCCCGGCTTTGGATAAGTTGACGTTTTCGGTGCGTAGCGGCGAAATACTTGGCATTGCCGGTGTCGAAGGCAACGGGCAGACCGAATTGATCGAAGTGATTTCCGGTTTGAAGAATCCGACATCGGGAGAAATTTTATTTCAGGGACAAGACCTCAATAAACTCAGTACCAAAACCCGTAAAAAACGCGGCATCGCGCACATTCCCGAAGACCGCCATCGTCGCGGATTATTATTGCCGTTTGATCTGGCGAGCAATTCGATTTTAGGCATTCACGCGGCAGCCCCGGTTTGCGGTACGGTCTTACTCAATCAAGATTACATTGATGACCGCGCCGAGCGGCTGGTCAAGGAATACGATGTGCGTCCGCCCAACATTGGGCTTTCGGCTAAATCGCTTTCGGGCGGCAATCAACAAAAACTCATCGTCGCCAGAGAACTCGACATCAATCCGAAATTGATTTTGATTTCCCAACCGACGCGCGGCGTTGATATCGGGGCAATCGAATTCATTCACAAAAAAATTATCGAGTATCGCGATGGTGGCGCAGCCGTGTTGCTGGTCTCTGCCGAACTCGAAGAAGTATTGAGCCTGAGTGACCGGGTCATCGTGATGTACGACGGTCACCTCGTCGGCGAAGTCAATCCCAAAACCGTCAGCGAGGAAGAGATTGGCTTGATGATGACGGGCGGGAGGAAGAAAGAAGGGGAGACGGGGAGAACGGGAGAAGGGGAGACAATCTGAAGAAGTCTTTCTCTTCGTTGCATACCTTAATTCAGGCATTCAGAATTTAGCTTTAAAAGCTAATTGTGGCATTAACACCGGACATCGGACAACAGACTACAGACAATTTTAAGGAGGAAATTATGGCAATTAGTGCAGCATTATTAACGGAATTTGATACGGAGATGGCAACCATGCGCAAGACGCTTGAGCGTGTGACTGATGATAAATTTGGCTGGAAACCGCATGATAGATCAATGACGATGGGCGATTTGTCATCACATATCGCCAATATGATTGGCTGGGTGAATGTGACGATTTCTGCGGATGAATTCGACCTTGCGCCCGGAGGTGTGCCAATGAAAAACGAAGCGGCAAAAAGTAATGCCGAGTTGCTGGAAACCCTTGATAAAAATATCGCGGCGGCGCGCGCGGCAATCGAAAGCGCCAGCGATGAACAGTTGATGAAAAGCTGGTCGCTTAAACAAAACGGGCAGACGCTTCTTTCAATCCCGAAAGTCGCAGTGTTACGCAGCTTTGTGATGAACCACTGCATACACCATCGCGGACAATTGAGCGTCTATTTAAGAATGAATGATATTCCGGTGCCTTCGATTTACGGGCCATCGGCTGATGAGTCGCCGTTTTAAAGATGAAGGGGGAAGAGGTGAAGTGGTGATATTGCCAGAATAGCTTACGTTGATTTGTGCGATAGCAAAGAAGTTTCTTGATTGATGGGGTTCGAGCGATGAGTAAAAAAATTATCCGGCATCAGGATTTGGAGGTTTATAAAAAAGCATGTGAAGCATCTATGCTGATTTTCGATTTGAGTAAGCTTTTTCCCAAAGAGGAAATCTATTCATTCACTGACCAAATCCGCAGATCGTCGCGTTCTATTTGCGCAAACCTCGCCGAAGCCTGGCGAAAGCGTCGCTATGAAGCGGCTTTTATTAGTAAATTGAATGATGCCGAAGCAGAAGCAGCAGAAACTCAAACCTGGCTTGAATTTGCTGTACGCTGTCAATATCTGGAAAGAGAAACAGGCAAGGCGCTATTTCAAACCTATGATGAAGTTATTTCAACCTTTGTGGGAATGATCAGCCATTCATCAACCTGGGTTTTGCCTACCGGACAGAAAGGGAATAATAAATGAAAGATACATCCTTCACCTCTTCACCTCTTCACCTCTTCACCTCTTCATTGTTATTTCCCATCATCGCTGTTGTCGCGGCGTTTCTGGTTGGCGGGGTTATCGTCTGGATGGTTGGCGATAACCCGTTGTTGGTTTATGAACTCTTTTTTACCAGTGTTTTCGGTTCGATTGATGGCATCGGCTACACGTTATTCTATGCGACGCCGCTCATCTTTACCGGGCTTGCGGTGGCGGTAGCCTTCAAATGCGGACTGTTGAACATTGGCGCGGAAGGGCAGTTGACGATTGCGGCATTTGCCACCGCCTGGGTTGGCTTGATACTGCCGAACACGAATTGGTTAGTGGTGACGTTACTGGCGATGATTGCGGCGGTGGTGGTTGGGGGCGTATGGGCAGGGGTTCCCGGCGTTTTAAAAGCGAAATTCGGCGCACACGAAGTCATCACCACTATCATGATGAATTTCATTGCCGTCGGCATTGTGACCTATTTCACGCAGTATCATTACAAGAAGCAGGGCGACCCGATTCTTGAGACGCTGCCGATTGCCGAATTGCAAGATGGCGCGCTGGTCGGCCCGCACATCGCGCGAATGGGCGCGTTGTTTTCATTTATCCCTGAACGTCTGCCGCTCAACATTGCTTTCTTTTTTGCGCTCGCGGCGTGCGTATTGGTTTACATTTTTTTGTGGAAAACCAAATGGGGATACGAACTTCGCGCTGTGGGAACCAGTCCGACGGCTGCGGAATACGGCGGCATTTCGATTTCGCGAAATATCATTCTGGCGATGGCGATATCCGGGGCGCTTGCCGGGATGGTCGGCATCAATGATGTACTCGGATACCGCTATCGTTATTATGACGGGTTTTCCGCAAACTATGGGTTTACAGGCATCGCCGTTGCTTTGCTCGGACGCAATCACCCCGTAGGTGTGTTGTTTTCAGCCTTGCTGTTTGGCGCGTTGATTCGTTCCAGTCTGTTCATAGACATTTTCACCGATAAAGTATCGAAAGATTGGGTGGTGATTTTGCAGGCGATTATTATTCTATTCGTCGCCTGTGAAGCGTTCTTCAGAGGCAGTTTTAAACGCTTTGCCCGCAGCAATGCTTGAGGGCGAAGCATTTAAATTTTATCCTTCTCAAACAGGAGCCGTCTTATGGAAAACCTAACACCTGATGAAGTATTAAAAGCCTACCGCGCGTTGCCGCTTGAAGAGCAGCGTCAGGTACTTGAAAAGATTCTTGAAGAGGGAACTTTGGTAACTGCCAGGAATGATGATCGGTTTGAACGCGAAATGCAGTGGATAAAACAACACCGAATCGAGTATGCGGGGCAGTGGGTAGCCTTAGATGGCGACCAGTTAATCAGTCACAGTACAAACGCTAAAGAGGTATTCGCAGCGGCTGAGGCTTCGGGCATTCATTTGCCATTGGTTGTAAGAATCGAAGCCCCTAATGAGATACCCTTCGGAGGGTGGTAATTCTTGACCCATCAACTCAATCATAGAAGCAATGTGTGATGTTTTGGACGCAATGTATATTCGCGGTAAGAAGTCAACCAGTGAACAGTATCACGATAAATTTACCCGCAGATATTGAAAAGGAAATGGCAGAGGAAGTGGCAAAAATTGGCTTGTCATTATCCGAATTTATTGTTCAAAAACTACAGGCGAGGCGCATCGCAAAGCCTAGTGTGAAGACCGATGCGGCATTGGTTAATTATTGGCGGTTAGAAGGATTGATTGGAACGCGCTCTGACATCACTGATAGTCAAAAACAGGCGCGGACAATACGTGAAGAAGTTGAAAAACGACTGAGGTCATAGGCTATTGTATTTACTCGATACCAGCATTTTGAATGATATTCAATGCAGTTGTCCGCAAAATCTTGAATAAAAAGTCTCAACATTGGAGATTGTAACATTGAACCAGTGGCTAAGCTTTATTCGCTTCAACAATATAAATCAGAATTCGGAGGATTGACAGCAATTCTCAGTTTGACCTGATCGCATCAGAATCAGAGTGAGTTTGGCGCAAGCGCCCTCGCTTCTTGAGCCTATTTTCAACAATTGCAGTCCAATCAATGGGCTGACCGGCAGCGCCATTTTCCAAACTGAGAATTGCTGGAGGATTGATTTTATGGATGTGCTTAGATATGAGTATGGAGATAAAACGATTCAAGAATTAGTCCTGCTTTTCAAGAATGGTCAACTAAAACTTGAGCCTGGATTTCAGCGAGATTCTGTATGGACGGATAGCGATAGAAAGAGTCTAATAAAGACAATTCTACAAAATTACCCTATTCCCTCTGTCTTTTTGTATAAAAGAAATGACAATGGAAAATTAGTTTATGATGTAATCGATGGTAAACAACGAATTGAATCTATGTTGATGTTTCAAGGGTTAATTCGTGGGAATCGTTTTTCAGTCAAGTTACTCGAAAATAAGGAAGAGTGGGATTGGCGACGGATAAAAGTTAGAGGACTTGAGCATCAATTTATGAGTTACAAAATTCAAACGGTTGAAATAGCAGGTGAGCTATCCGACATTATAGACCTTTTCGTTCGTATCAATTCTACCGGGAAAAAACTCACGGGCGCAGAGAAAAGGCACGCGAAATATTATCGAAGTGAATTTTTGAAACAAGCTGGTAAACTTGCGAAGCAATACGAGAGCTTTTTTATTCAAAATAAAATATTATCCCGAGGACAAATCAGCCGGATGAAGCACGTCGAATTAACTTCAGAGTTATTAGCTTCAATCAACACTCGCGGACCTATCAATAAAAAGAAAGAGTTAGACAATATAATTGGCGGACAATCTATAAAAGGAAGCGTTTTGCAAAAATGCAGAAATGATTTTATACGGGTTATCAATATTATTAAAAAAATGTTTCCTGAAATACGCGCAACCCGTTTTGCCAATGCGGTTGATTTTTACTCTGTTTTCCTTCTTGTTTGGGAGTTGGATAAAAACCAATGCGTCTTAACCGATGTTAAACGTAACAGACAATCCCAAAAATTACTTGTATGGTTATCTAACGGAGTTGATGAAGTTCGACAACAAGTTCGCAAAACCGAAGGGGCAAAACCTGAACAACGCTTGTTCGCTGATTATTTATTAACTGTGCAAGGTGATACGGACAGCCAAGCTACTCGAAAAAGGCGAGCAGATATCTTGCGGGGTATTTTGGGTGGATTGTTCGACAAGAAAGATAGCCAGCGAAAATTTACAATCGAACAACGTCGCCTTATTTGGCATTCGGATGAAAAGAAAAAATGTTCAAATTGTAATGAGCAATTGGATTGGAATAATTTCACTATCGACCACCTTAAAGCACACTCAAAAGGCGGTCGCACAATTCTATCAAACGCTACGGTGATGTGCCGTAGTTGTAATTCTAGCAAAGGTGCCAAGTAAAAAGCCTTAGGTTTTGCGATGGGGAAACACGATAAGTTACTGGCTAAAGTTCTGCTTGGGAAGTCGGATGCGAATATTCAGTTTACAGAACTTTGTCAGTTACTGACATGTTTAGGTTTTGATGAGCGCATTCGCGGCGGTCATCATATCTTTACTAAAGATGGGGTTGAAGAAATTTTGAATTTACAAGCAATCGGCGCGAAAGCCAAACCCTATCAAGTGCAACAAGTTCGCAAGGTGATTGTGCGATATAAACTTGGAGATTGAATCAATGAGCAAGAAGTACAAATATGAGTTAGTCATTTATTGGAGTGCAGAAGATAAATCCTTTATCGCAGAAGTTCCCGAATTACCTGGGTGCGCTGCTGATGGCGCTACTTATGCAGAGGCTGTCGCTAATGTTGAAGTCATCATTGATGAATGGATTGCAACAGCAAAAGAACTAGGCAGAGCAATTCCAATTCCTAAAGGCAGATTAATGTATGCGTAAACCTCTTGGCTTTGCTGTTATTTTATCGCTTTTGCTAAGCGTTTCTATTTCGGTAGCCGCGCAAAATATTTCAAATCTTCCCGGCGAAAAAATCAAAAAAATCGAAGCGGCAATTTCTTCGACGATGGCGAAAGAGAATATTCCGGGAATGTCTGTAGCCGTTGTCGTTGATAAAAAACTCGCGTGGATGAATGGGTATGGGCTTGCTGATTTGGAAAATTATATTCCGGCAAAAGCTTCGACGATGTATCGGCTGGCTTCGATTTCCAAGACCATCACTTCAACGGCGGTGTTGCAACTCGCGGAACGCGGCAAACTCGATTTGGATGCTCCGGTGCAAAAATATTGTTCTGCCTATCCGCAAAAACAATGGACAGTGACCACTCGCCAGGTTCTTGCGCATCTCGGCGGCGTTCGCCATTATGGACCTCAAGACGGCAAGTTTTTTCAAGGGGCAGGGGAAAATACCAAACATTACAACTCCATCAATGACAGTCTGGTGTTTTTCAAAGATGACCCGCTGCTTCACGAACCCGGCAGCAAATATTTGTATTCGAGTTATGGATACAATTTGCTTGGTTGTGTCATCGAAGGCGCATCGGGGATGACCTATCTCGATTATGTGCGCGAGAATGTTTTTAAACCCGCAGCGATGGAACGCATCCGCGAAGACAATGTATTCGCAATTGTCGCGAATCGCGCGCAAGGCTATCAGAAAACCCGCAGCGGTCAGTTGCAGAACTCCGACCTTGCCGATACCAGTTATAAAATTCCCGGCGGCGGGTTCATTTCAACCGTCGAAGATTTAGCGCGATTTGCCATCGCCATTCAATCAAACAAACTGTTAAAAACCGACACCCTCAATCAGGCGTGGGCGAAACAGAAATTGAAAGATGGCAAAGAATCAAACTATGGCTTAGGTTGGCAACTCGCTGAACGCAACGGACTGCAAGAGGTTTCGCACGGCGGCAATCAAGCGCGGGTGACGACCTATTTGTACATGATTCCCGAACGCGGCATGGCTGTGGTTTTAATGATGAACCTCGAAGGCGTCGGCAGTCGCGTGGAACTCGCCAGACAAATTGCTGATGTAATTTTGCAGTAGGATACAGGATTCGGGATTCAGGATTCAGAGCATAAAGGAACGAGTAATAGTGTTGAGGGGTGAGATAAAAATTTCTCGACAAGTCCGCAGCTCTGGATTTCAAAGTTGTTTTATCCCAACCCTGAATCCTGAATCCCTAATCCTGTATCCTTATTTAAATCTATGGAAGAAATTCAACAAATCATCAATATCTCGCTGCTGGCTTCGATGATTCGGCTTTCGACGCCATTGATCCTGGCGGCGCTGGGTGGATTGTTTTCCGAACGAAGCGGGGTGATTAATATTGCGCTTGAGGGCATGATGCTATCCGGCGCGTTCACTGCCGCAGCCATCACCGCGAAAACGCAAAGCCCCTGGATGGGATTGCTTTGTGCCTGCCTTGCCGGACTGATCGTGTCATTGATTCATGCGGTGGCTTGCATCAAATACAAAGCCGATCAGGTGGTCGTCGGAACTGCAATCAATATTTTGTTTTTAGGAATACCGGCGCTATTGTCCGGCGCGATGTTCGATTCAACCGGCGCGACGCCGCAATTGCCGCGCGAGCAAACGCTGCCGGATTGGCATATTCCGCTGATTGATTTGATTCCCAAAGTCAACGAAGTTTTATCGGGGCATAAACCGATTGTTTATTTTGCCTTTTTGATGGTGCCGGTCACTTATTACGTTTTATTTAAAACGCGGTTTGGATTAAGGCTTCGCGCGGTTGGTGAAAATCCCGAAGCCGCGGATACGGCGGGCGTAAGCGTTCCGAAAATTCGTTACGCAGGAGTGATGCTAAGCGGGTTGCTGGCGGCAATCGGTGGCGCGTATTTATCCATCGGGCAGAATTCATTGTTTACACGCAATATGACGGCGGGGCGCGGGTTCATTGCGCTTGCGGCATTGATTTTCGGCAAATGGCAGCCGGTCGGCGCATTCCTCGCGTGTCTGTTGTTCGGGGTTGCCGAAGCGGTTTCAATTCGTATGCAGGGGGTTGTGCAAATTCCCGTGCAGTTCATTCAAATCATTCCCTATGTTTTAACTTTGATTGTGCTTGCCGGGTTCATTGGTCGCGCAACGCCGCCGCGGGCTTTAGGCATTCCCTATGCGAAAGAGAAATAGCGTTATCCAGGTTGCTAAATTTTTGGAGCAGAAATTAAAACCATGACCATATATGAAAAAGCAAAAGAGGCTGCTGAATTCATCCGTGCGAAATTGAACCATCGCGAGCCGCGCGTTGCTGTGGTTCTCGGTTCGGGACTTGGTGGTGTTGCCGATGCGGTTATTGATGCGGTTGAAATTCATTACGGCGACATTCCCAACTTTCCGGTTTCAACTGTCGAAGGACATGCGGGCAAATTGATTATCGGGTCGCTTGGCGGCGTTGATGTGTTATTGATGAAAGGTCGCTTTCATTTTTATGAAGGCTACAACATGCAGGAAATCACTTTGCCGGTGCGGGTGTTTTCCTTGCTTGGCGTGCATTCATTGGTGTTGACGAATGCGGCGGGTGGAACCGCCGAGCATTTGGGACCCGGCAAATTGATGTTAATCAACGACCACATCAATTTAATGGGCGATAATCCATTGCGCGGGCACAATGAAGATCAATTCGGTTTGCGCTTTCCCGATATGACGGAAATCTATACGCCTGCTTATCGCGAAATTGCCAAAGCCGTTGCCCGAGAACTCGACATTGATTTAGCCGAAGGAGTTTACCTTGGGCTTCGCGGGCCGACGTATGAAACGCCTGCCGAAGTGCGAATGATGCGCAGTCTCGGCGGCGATGCTTTGGGTATGTCAACGGTTCCCGAAGCGATTGTGGCGCGTCATGCCGGAATGAAAATTCTTGCCATCTCCTGTATCACCAATTACGCTGCCGGTATGAGCGGCGAAGAAATTAATCACCTGGAAGTGATGGATGTCGGTGAACGAGCAGGGAAGCAACTGGCGGAACTGGTGATGCGCATTATTCCGCGCATTGCTGCGTAAGCAGGGGAGACAAGGAGAAGGGGAGAGAGGCGATATTGGCTTCTCCGATTTATTCTCCACCTCTCATCTTTTCTCAGAAAAAAGGAAGCTATGGTAATTGGCATCAGCGGCGGAACCGGTTCGGGTAAAACCACCGTCGCACATAAAATCGTTGAAGCGGTCGGCGCGGAAAACGTGGTTTTTCTGCAACAGGACGCTTATTATCGCGACCTCGGCGATATGCCGCTTGAAGTCAAACATCACATCAATTTTGATCACCCCGACGCTTTTGATAATGATTTGTTGCTCAATCACCTGCGCGCCTTGAAAGCCGGTGAAGCGATTGACCAACCGATTTATGATTATGCGATTCACTCACGCACCGCAGAAAAACGCCACATCGACCCGCGTCCGGTCATCATCATCGAAGGCATACTGGTTTTCGTCAGCCCCGAACTTCGCAGCCTCATGGATATGAAAGTCTTCGTTGATGCGGATGCCGACATTCGGTTCATACGCCGTTTGCAACGCGACATTGAACAACGCGGACGCACGACGATTTCGGTAATCGATCAGTATCAAACCACCGTGCGCCCCATGCATCTGCAATTCGTTGAGCCATCCAAACGCTATGCTGATATAATCATTCCCGAAGGCGGCGATAATTATGTCGGCATTGATTTGATAACCGAAAAGGTCAAAGCGATTCTCAACTATCAGCGATAACCAATTGGCGGGAAACGGTTCATTCAATCTTGCGAAAATTTATCGTCACAGACTGCCGGTTGAATGAAACGTATAGAGCAGGTTTTATGATTAGCGATCAAGAGTTGATTGAGTTGGCGAAACAGGCAAGGGAACACGCGCACGCGCCTTATTCAAAATTTGAAGTGGGGGCGGCGCTCGTGACTACCGATGGGAAAGTCTATACGGGTTGCAATATCGAAAATTCGACCTATGGATTGACCACCTGCGCCGAACGTGTGGCGATTTTCAAAGCCGTGAGCGAAGGCTCAAAAGAGATTGCCAAAATCGCCGTGGTTGCCGATACCGGGAATCTCACGCCGCCTTGTGGCGCTTGCCGACAAATCATCTGGGAGTTTGCCGCCGATGTCACTACGGTGATTCTCGCCAATCTCGACGGCGATGTTGAAAAATGCGAAATCAAAGATTTATTGCCGAAAGCCTTTGACGCGAGTTTCCTCGAAGGTGTTGGGTAAGGAGGGGAAAATTGGATTGGCGAGATTATATTGTCAGCACGCCTGATGTGCTTCGTGGCAAACCGAGAATTAAAGGCACACGCATCTAGATTCACCTGATACCGATGTGATTCAAAAGGCTCAGCAGTTGGATGCGATTTTATTGTCTTTTAATGGGGATTTTTCTGACATTGTCAATTACCCACCGGCTAAATTTAAAGGGATTATTGCGCTCCAAATAAAAAATCACCCGGAAGTCATTCCGGTTATGATCGAGCGGCTAAAATTATTTTGGTCTGCAAACCCTGATATGGCTTATTACAAAGGGAAACTCTTTTTAGTTGAAGCGCATAGGATTCATATACGTCGATGAATCGAGAAGGAGAAAAATCTTGAGAAAAATTATTGCTCTGTATCTATTAAGTTCCTCATTGGTCATTTTATTTTCCCCTTTAAACGCCCTCGCTATTGAACGTGTTGATTTCATCATTCGCGGCGGCACAGTTGTCACAATGGACGGCAATTCGCGGGTGATTGAAAACGGCGCGGTGGCAATTCGTGGGGAACGCATCGTTGCGGTGGGCACAAGCGCGGAAATTGCCAGACAATTCACCGCAGCGAGAATTATCAACGCCAGTGGCAAAGCCGTTATGCCCGGACTCATCAACACGCATACTCATGTGCCGATGGGACTGTTTCGCGGCATCGCCGATGACCTGATTTTATCGGAGTGGCTCACTAAATTTATCTTTCCTGCCGAAGCCAAAAATGTCGATGAAGAATTTGTCCGTTGGGGGACGCGGCTCGGTTGTCTCGAAATGATTAAAGGCGGCACCACCACTTATGTCGATATGTATTACTTTGAAGATGCGATTGCCGATGAGACCGTGAAAGCCGGAATGCGCGGTGTTCTGGGTGAAACGGTGATTGATTTTCCGGTTCCCGATAACAAAACCTGGGACGCGGCGATGCGTTACACTGAACGGTTCATTAAAAAATGGAAAGGGCATACGCTCATCACTCCGGCAATTGCCCCGCACGCGCCGTACACGGTTTCGACCGAACACCTCAAACAAACCAATGCGCTTTCGGAAAAATATGGTGTGCCGCTGGTCATTCATGTTGCCGAAGCGCCTACGGAAACCGAAGACATTAAAAAACGCTACAATGCCACGCCTGCCGCCTATCTGGAAAGCATCGGCTTGCTATCGAATCGCACCATCGCGGCGCATTCCGTGTGGCTCAGCGATGAAGACATTAAAACCTTTGCCGCGCGCGAAGTCGGCGTCGGTCATTGCCCGCAATCGAATATGAAACTGGCTTCAGGGGTGGCGCGTGTTCCCGAAATGTTGAAAGCCGGAGTCAATGTGGGCTTAGGTTCCGACGGAGCAGCATCGAATAATGATGTGAGTATATGGGAAGAGATGGACTCGGCAGCAAAACTCCATAAACTTCACTGGAACGACCCGACAGTGGTGAATGCCAAAGAAGCTTTGGAAATGGCTACCATTCGCGGCGCGCGGGCGATTCATCTCGAAAAAGAGATTGGTTCACTTGAAGCCGGCAAACGCGCCGACCTCATCATCGTTGATATAAACAGCGACCACCAGACGCCGATGTACAACATCTATTCAAATCTGGTTTATGCGACCAAAGCGAGTGATGTTGAAACCGTAATGATTAACGGCAAACCGGTGATGACCAACCGACGAGTGCTGACCATTGATGAACCAAGGGTGAAATTAAAAGCGAATTTTTACCGGGATAAAATTCGCCGTAGCCTCGCTCAATAACTGAAAGTCAACTCGTGAAAGCTGATCAACGCGCGGTTCAATTGCCGCGCGTTTTTTATTGGTGTATCGCTAAAAACCGAATCCGTCGCGCTCATTCATTCATCCATCCGGCATAGATTAACGAGCAAATTGCCTTTACTCATTCAGTCAAAGTGCGCGAATCAAACCGGTGGAAACATCTTCTTACTCCCTGTTCTGGTCATAACCATTGGCGTTCTCTCGGTTTTGGTCTCTGGCATAGCGATTGATTAATGACATTCACCTCCCAAAGGTTTGTTGCAAAGAAGGTTTAATCCACCAAAGCAGGTTTAATCAAAATAGGAGCAGATTTTGATGGGCAGAATAATGACAAATCGTAAGCAGCGACTGAAGATTGAAGCCATAATTTTAATTTTAATCGCTTGCTTATGTTTACCATCGATCTTTTTACCTGGGGGGGGAACCAAAGCCTTTCAACCAACAGTTCAAGGAAGAGGGATAACCCGAAACCAATCCGGCGATGAGGTTGAAAGAAAAATTGCTCCTGAATTCAAAGAGCGATTGACGGGTCTCGCAAAAGCCGCATCGACAGAAGCTAAACCTGAAAAAGTAATCATCAAATTACAAAACCTTCAAAATAATCCAATCCAAGAAGCTTCCCAAAGAGATAGTAAAAAGATTTCCAGTTTATCTCCCCAAAAGAATTTAAATAACCTTAAATCCCTGAATTCGATGCGCGCCAACGCGGTTGCCAGTGACCTTGCGGGACTTGGCGGTAAACTGCATAAATCGTTCAACGCGGTTGGGGTGCTGGTCGCCGAGGTTCCTTTTTCAAAAATCGAACAACTCGCAAATGACCCGGAAATCGCTTACGTCTCCCCCGACCGTGAAATCGAAACCACCGGGCATGTCGAAACGACAACGGCTGCCGCGCAGGTGCGAACAGCGGTAACCGGAATGACGCTTGATGGCACAGGCATAGGCGTCGCCGTTCTCGATAGCGGCATGGATGTCAATCATAACCTTCTGAAAGCTTCGACCGGTCATCCCGGCATCGTCTACTCACAGGATTTCACCGGTGAAGGAAGTGTGCTGGACGCTTATGGGCATGGCACGCATGTGGCTTCGATTATTGCCGGAAGCAACCTGGTTTCTAACGGCGCTTATCGCGGCGTCGCGCCGGGAGCCAAACTAATCAATCTGAAAGTCATTGACTCGACCGGTCGTGGAAACGCCAGCAATGTGATTGCGGCAATTGACTGGTGCATAGCAAATCAGGCGACCTATAACCTTCGCGTGATTAATATGAGCATCGGAACCGTCGCCAAAGACAGTTACTGGGATGACCCGATTTGTTATGCCGTCGAAAATGCTTTTTATGCCGGTATTATGGTGGTGACTTCTGCGGGCAATGCCGGTAAAGACACCAGCGGAAGAAAAGTATATGGCACGATTAATTCGCCGGGCATTTCACCGTTTGCCTTGACCGTTGGCGCGCTCAATACGTTCGGAACCGATGCGCGTTCCGATGATGCCGTTGCCAGTTATAGTTCCAAGGGCCCAACCCGTGGTTATTACGAATCGTGGGGCGTTAAATATTATGACAACTTTATAAAACCCGATTTGGTCGCGCCGGGGAATAAAATCATCGCCGCGCGATCCAATAACGATACCGGGGGCAGCAATAAAATTCTGAAAACCGCAACCTCATTAGCAATCGGGTCACATATCAATGTTGCTGATAAGGTGATGTATATGAGTGGCTCTTCGATGGCAGCGCCTGTCGCCACAGGCGCTGCCGCTTTGCTTTTTCAAGCCAAACCCGGTCTTTCCGTCAGCCTGGTTAAAGCCCTTTTAATGTACACCGCGCAACCGCTTTCGGGAGTCAATACCCTTGAACAGGGAGCCGGAAGAATCAATATCGACGGGGCAGTTAAAATTGCCAAACTGATAAACACCAATACGATAAACATCGCCAATCTCGGTGACAACATGTTGACTGCTGCGATGCCTACGCAAACCAGCACGATTTACGGGCAAACCTGTTACTGGGGTAAAGGGGTCATCACCAATTATGTGTTCCTCTATGGCGACGATTTAATGAAAAAGTATCACTGGATATATGATACCTGGACGCCGCTTTTTTATGGCACCTATGCATCCGGCAGTTTTATCTACCTCGATACCTTTTATGTCTATGGCACCGTCAGCAAAAGCGCAGGTGTTTTAGCGCACAACAGCGTTTCACAACTTGCGAGCGGGTCGCTGGTTACCCAGGGCACGATGTTAGCTGACGGAACATTGATTGCCGACGGGACATTGATTGCCGACGGGACATTGATTGCCGATGGGACAATGCTTTGTGACGGCACCTTGCTTAGCGATGGGACGATACGTGTTAGCGCAATGGTTTTAGGCGATAACACGATCTGTATGTTACCGCAATAATCTGCCCCAAAAGAGACGGCGGATAATCACAAGTGGGATGTGATTATCCGGCACCCCCTGGTCTTCCAAAAATTATTCGGGCAAGTAATTATCGTCTTCCGGCAAATCATTACCATAAGCCGCTTGTTTCGCCAAATAGTCGCATCTTTCGTTTTCACGATTTCCGGCATGCGCTTTCACCCAGACAAATTCGACCTCATGGTTTTCACATAAAACCAATAACCGCTCCCATAAATCGGGATTCAAAGCTTTCTCTTTTTTATTGCGTTTCCAGTTGTTCGCCCGCCAGCGCTTTGCCCATCCGAGTTCCATTGCATCTACGAGATATTTGGAATCCGAATGCAGCCTGATTTGACAGGGGCGTTTTAAGGCTTCGAGAGCGACAATTGCCGCCATCAATTCCATGCGATTATTGGTCGTCAAACGAAAACCGCCGGATAATTCTTTGCGTGAGCCGTTAAACAGCAACACCACACCATAACCGCCGGGACCGGGATTTCCTATACAACCGCCGTCCGTATAAATTGTTACTTTATCCATTTAATCCTTTGCCGAAGGTGCCATCGAGGTTTTCATCGGCAGCGTGAATAACCGAAAGTTGCTGGGGCATTAAGATAAAAAGGCTGAGAGCGCAGATCGTGAGTGTCCTTAAAAATTTCATCCCTTCCCTCGGTTCGATTACGGCTTGATGACCGCTTCGATTAATTCGATTCGTTCATTCGGTTTTTCGCCGGTGCGTGGAGCGGTTTCGATTTTTTCAATCGTATCAAAGCCGCTGACCACTTTGCCGAATATCGTGTAACGATTGTCGAGATGCGAAGCGGTTCCGAGCACGATGAAAAAAGAGGTTGAAGCGGAATCTTCGGCATCGCCACGCGCCATCGACAGCACCCCGCGAATGTGCGGGAGTTTGCTGAATTCGGGTTTCAGATTATGTACCCAACGGTCAGCCGCGTGGGTTTTACTGCCGGCGCGCGTGTAACCGGAGCCGCCTTGAATGACAAAGCCCGGAATCACCCGATGAAATTCGGTTCCGTTATACCAGCCGGTTTGCACCAACTTTAAAAAATTGCGGACGTGTTCGGGGGCAGTCGTCGGGTCCATCTCCAAAGTGATGTCGCCGAGCGAAGTTCTCAGCAAGACTTCGCGACGGAGTTGATCAACTGTGGCATCTTTGAATGGCTCGGTCTTTTTCGCTTCGATTTTGATGCTGAGAATTTTTATCGGCGTATTGACCACATTGGTTTGTTTGTTGGATTCAGCGAGGGAAATTTTTTCAACTACCTCGATGCCTTCATTGACCAAACCGAAAGCCGTGTACTGCCCGTTGAATTGGTCGATGGGGTAAAGGGTAATGAAAAATTGCGCGCCGCCACTGTTGGGTTTTCCCGGAATGCGCGCCGCTGAAACAGTGCCGCGAACATGTTTGAGGTCGGAAAATTCATCGGGTAATAAGTTCAATCCGCCGGTGCCCCAGCGGTCTTTCGGGGTCGCAGGATTTTTGAGTAACGGGTCGCCGCCTTGTATGAAAGCGCGTTCGATGACCCGGTGAAATGCCGAACCGTCGTAATAGCCTTGTCTGGCGAGCTTGATAAAATTCAACACATGTTTTGGCGCTTTGTCGGGATAAAACTCAAAACGAAAGGTGCCCTGTTCGGTAGTCACGACGGCTTCAAGTTTTGCCGCTTCTTCGGCAGTGATATTTTCGGCTTCAGCTTTGGCTGCCGGGGTGTCGCGTTTTTTCTGCTGCGTGAAAGCCGTTTGCGAGATGATGAAAGTTAAAAAAATAATTGCCATCACACGAACGGATGGAATGCGTGACGATGATTTGGTCAACGAAGTCTCGCGTCTCATTTTTTTAGTCTCCTGAAGAGATTTTGCGAGCAGTTAGATTACCAACAGTCATTTAAACAGCCAACCCGTTTTCCTTTCCTTTGAGCCAACGTGTAGAATGCTTCGGCAAATTTTATCTATGAAAACCCTTCTGCTGATACTACTGATTTTTCTAGCAGCACTTCTATATTCATCCGTCGGTCATGCGGGCGCCTCGGGATATTTAGCAATGATGGCGCTTTTTGGCGTCGCGCCTGAAGTGATGAAACCGAGTGCCCTGGTTTTAAATATTCTGGTTGCGTCAATCGGGTCGGTGAAATTTTATCGCGCCGGTCATTTGCAATGGTCGCGGTTGTTGCCCTTTGTGATAACCTCTGCGCCGTTTTCTTTTTTCGGTGGGGCGATCAATTTACCGGGCACGCTTTATAAACAGATCGTCGGAGTAATTTTAATCTTTTCGGCAATCCGCATGGTGCAAACCTCATTGAAGCCCGTTGAACCGGTTCCCACTCAGGCAACACCCATCTGGGCGGCTTTGTTGTGCGGCGCAGGCATTGGTTTCCTGGCGGGACTCACGGGAACCGGAGGGGGAATCTTCTTATCGCCACTCTTATTGTTACTCGGATGGGCTGAAGTAAAAGATGCGTCGGGCATGTCTGCCGGGTTTATTCTCATCAATTCGATTGCAGGGTTGATAGGCAATCTGACGAAAAATATTTCAAGCATCGAATCCCTGCCGTCATCTATTTTTTTATGGTTGATTGCCGTTGCCATCGGCGGTTACATCGGCGCGGAATTCGGCAGCAAGCGTTTACCAAACGTAAGACTCCGGCAATTGCTCGCCATCGTGCTGGTCATCGCGGGTTTCAAATTGATTTTTGGGAAGTGAGAACTATCCCGGCGGGCTTGGCTTTATTCATTTAAATCAACGGTGATTGATTAAAACCTCCTGATTTGTAAGAGTGATTCGCTTTTGCATTTTGACGGTTGCGGTTGATAAGCTTCGCCCGTGAATGACCTCAAAGATTCCCCCAATCGATTGATTGAGTTCATAAAAGTCTGGGTGCGGCGCGCGCTCAGTATCTCGCTTTATGTCTGCTGTTTTGGTTTATTGCTTGTCCTCTTTCCCGGGCTTTTCCCCTTAGCGGTTATCACCGACCTGATTCGCAAAAAATCGTGGATATTGACCCGCGCAGTAATTTTCTTTCCTTACTATTTTGCCTGTGAAGTTCTCGGCATCATTGTTGGTCTGGTTTTGTGGATAGCCTATCTCTTCATAAGAGACGCTGAGAAATTTCTTGACTGGAATTTTGCCTTGCAACGCTGGTGGGTGAATGCCCTGGCGCAAGGGGCGAAAAAATTGTTCAACTTTCAGGTTGATGTCGAAGGAACCGACGAACTCACACGCGGGCCAGTGATTGTTTTTGCGCGCCATGTGAGCGTTGCCGATGCTCTGCTTCCGGCTTTTTTTATCGCCAACCCCAATGGCGTTCGCTTGCGTTATGTTCTCAAAAAGCAACTGCTCTGGGACCCGTGTCTCGATATTGTCGGCAACCGGCTGCCCAATGTTTTCGTGAGACGCGATGCCGGTGAAGCTTATGTCGTCAATCGCCTGATGCATGATTTAACCCCTCGCGACGGAGTAATGATTTATCCCGAAGGCACCCGTTTTAGCCGAATCAAACAACAAATCATTCTCGAAAAAATCAAAGCGAAAGGGGAATGGCGGCTTTATGAACAGGCTTCGCAACTCAAACACACACTGCCGCCGCGACTGGGCGGCGCATTGAATTTACTGGCGATGAATGAAAACGCTGATGTGATTTTTTGCGCCCATGCGGGCTTTGATGGAGTCGTCGATTTGCGCGATTTTCTAAACGGTTCGCTCATTAGTCGCACCGTAAAGATTAAATTTTATCGCGTGCCGTTTGCCGAAATTCCCACAACCCGCGAGGCGCAAATTAACTGGCTGATGAATAACTGGAAAGCCATTGATGAATGGATTGGGCAACAATTGATGAAAGAAAAATCTGTTGTCCGGGTTCAAAGATAGGGAGAATCACAAATGACCTTTATCACCTTGCTTGGCGTAACCTTGGCGTTGGTACTGGGAATGATGCTGGTTTTATGGCTGGTGAGCCTGATGGTCAAAGATGCCAGTATTGTTGATAGTTTCTGGGGGGTGGGTTTTGCGGCGATTGGTTGGGTGAGTTTCTTTTTAACCGATGGCGCAGCCCCGCGAAAATTTTTAATCACTTCGCTGGTGACCATCTGGGGACTGAGACTCGGTTTGCATATTTTCAGTCGCAATCATGGCAAAGGCGAAGATTATCGTTACCGAGCCATGCGCAAACAGTGGGGCGATAAATTTCCGCTGGTCAGCTTGATTACGGTTTTTGGATTGCAGGGGTTATTGATGTGGTTTATCTCGATGCCTGTGCAAATCGCGCAGACCTCCGCTACGCCCGCCAATTTTATCCTGTTCGATTATCTGGGAATTGGGGTTTGGCTCATCGGCTTTTTCTTTGAAGCGGTGGGCGATTTTCAATTGCGGCAATTCAAAGGCAACCCCGCGAATAAAGGCAAGGTGATGGATGTGGGACTCTGGCGTTACACGCGCCATCCGAATTATTTCGGTGATGCGACCTTGTGGTGGGGATATTTTTTAATCGCCTGCGCAGTGCCGATGGGATATTTAACTTTCTTTAGCCCACTGTTGATGACTTTTTTCCTGATGAAAGTTTCGGGCGTCGCGTTACTGGAAAAATCTTTGAAGAAAAGCAAACCGGGTTATCTTGAGTACGTCGCGCGCACCAGTTCATTTTTTCCCCTGCCGCCGAAAAAAGCTTAATCATCCATTATGTGAAATTGATTTTGCAGACTGTGTAGAGATTTTGTTGAGGTAGTGGGGCAATCTAGGGAGATGAACCGTAGCCCGACCGTTAGGGAGGGTTGTCAGACAAGCCCGCGCTCACGCTTGGGCTACTGCTGATCTCTCCACCTTGACCCACTACCTTTGTTGATAGCCATTGCACGCTTCATTAAACGATTAGGAAAAGTGTTGACTGATACGCAGGCAAATTTATAATGCCCACTGAATTATCAGCCTTGCTCCTGCAACCGAAAATTTTAGGGTGTTTCTGTTTATTCCGTTCCTATTAAAAAGCCTCAATCGAAATCCTTTTATCATTGCAGCAAAGTTTGAACCTGAGAAATGCTTCTTGAATTTTTACAGGCACAATGGAGGCGCGGATAAAAATTGATGAATAGCATGTATGAACAAATTGTCAGTTACCTATCGCCGCTTTTGGGTGAGGCAACCTCGAAAAATCTGCTGAAGCATTACTGCATCAAAATGAAAATCTCTACCGAGGATATTTCGGCAAATATCTTGCCGGAGATTGCCGATGCCATGCGTCCGATGATGGCAGTCTGGTTGGGGTCTGAGGGAGCCTTGCGGGCTTCGCAGGAAATTATCAAGTTAGGTAAAGGAGCAATCATAAGATGAACGCGCACCGTTTCGTTAAACCATTTATCGGTTCGGTAATCATTCTTCCAATTATTTATGCGGTGATGCGGGGGATGAATTCGAGTTTTTCAACCGATACCCTGACCTTGATGTTATTTTTAGCTACCATCTCTGTCGAAGTATGGGCGTTGATGCAATTTGTTCGGGCGCGAAAATCGTTTTCTAAAAACGACCCCGGCTATTTGACCTGGACGCTGATTACCGGGTTTATGATCATTCGCCTGATTGCCGAAGCGCGGCTTTTAACTCTTACGGTAAATCTGGTGCCCAACTATCAGGAGGGCGCATCGGCGGCGCTTTATTTTTACATTATCGTTTTACGTTATCTTTATACGATAAGCGACCTGTTGTTCATCGCCGCGCTGTTTACCACCATTCGTTCATACAAGAGCACCGGATTGCCGTTTAATCTTTTAGTGAAAGATTATTTCTATATGCTGGCGGTTTGGACATTACCGGTCATCACTTATGCCTTCCGCGCCAATCTGATTCATTCGGGAGTAATCGGCAATGACGGTTACCTTGCGACCTACAGATTAATTGCCGTATCGGTCGGCGCAGTTATTGCCACGGTTTGCATTATGATTCGCCGTTATGCTTTGCAAATGGGTGGTGGAGCAGTTGCCAAAGTTTGGAATATGGTGGTTATTGCAGGGGTGGCGCGCGATGGTTCCTTTCTGGTGTTGGCGTTGATTTCTACCTGGTCGAAACCGGCTGCCAGTTTCCTTGAGCAATATCTGTTATGGATTTTCGCGGGTTGCTGGTTACTTGCCGGAATGTATCAAAACGCGGTTTTCACGCGGGCAACCAAAACCCATCCGGTTTATGTTGCAGAAAGCGCAACTTGAAATAACCGCAGAAACGCTGGCACCTGCTTCTGCGGTTTGAGTTAGCGATGTTATTGAATGATTTTCTGATAATAAAATGTTCAGGCGTTGAAGGTTCCTTCAATAAGGGAGTAAGTAATCGCGGCTCAAGCTGCGCCACAACATTTTTTGTATTTCTTACCGCTCCCGCAAGGGCAAGGTTCATTGCGTCCGACTTTTTTCGGCGCGATATAAGGCATATCCGCTTTGCTACCTTCTCTTCTTCGATTAAACAAATCGGGAACCGCTTCTTTTAAATTGAGGAGCGTTGCACCCCAGGCAGAAGCCATCGAATCCTCGGTCACAGGTTGATAGATGTCTTCATCCTGATACCATGCCCAGCTTTCCATATCTTCAATGAAGTTTTCGATAAAGTGGAACCGCTCAGGCAACTGGGCAAGAACCGCCTCTTTTCCTTCGCGTATTTTTTGGTCAACGTAGTCGAGGTCTTGAATGCGCTCATTAGCGAAGCCTTTCAGCAAGGCTTTTTTGATGTCTTCATAGAGTTCTTCCGGGTATAAATCGGTTGCCGAAGCAATCAGTCCGTCCCAGACGAACGACTCCTTTTTTTCTAATCCGCCATTAAAAAGGGTTCTGAAATAGTCAATAACTTCATCACGCGAGATGAGCTTTTCGACAACCAGAGCAAGCAGTGATTCAATGGCTGCACTTCGGGCAAATTCATCGGCGTTTGGATTTTCAATTAGCGATTTAATCAAACGGGTATCGCCACCACTGACCGAAGCCAGAATGTTATGTAAATCTTCGGTAATCGAATCTCCAAGCATTCTATTTAAGGTATCACTTGGAAACGATGCCAGCTTGACAATCAATGGACAGGCGCGAGTTTCGCGAAACTGTGCCAGCAAAAATATTGCATATCCGTAATCCCATGAGCCGCTGGCAATGGCAGCCTCAGGATTGGTGATCGCCCGTTCCAGCATCTCAAGCAGATGTGGGGTGATTTCCGGTTGCTGCGCAATTGCCGCTTGTAATGCTTGTCGAGGAAACTCGCTGTCAGTATGCGCTAAAGCGTCTATTATCGCTTGGATTTCCATGATTATTCTCCAAAGCAATCCAGGCACCAGTTTGATTTCAATCAACTTGGTGCCTGGAAATTATCGTGATGCAAAGGTCGAATATCCATCGACCGGGTTTTAGTTCCCGCTCTTGATTCGCATGCCGTAAAACGACCGCCAGACGAATACCAGCGAAATCAGAAAGAATACCGCCGCAAGAATGTGACTGACATTCGAGCCGTATTGCACAGATAAACTCACCGCCAGTTCGACCGCCAGCAATCCAAACAACGTGGTGAATTTAATCACCGGGTTCATCGCCACCGACGAGGTATCTTTGAACGGGTCGCCCACGGTATCGCCGACCACTGTGGCATCATGAAGCGGGGTGCCTTTGGCTTTGAGTTCAACTTCGACAACCTTCTTGGCGTTGTCCCACGCGCCCCCGGCATTTGCCATAAAGATGGCTTGATACAATCCGAACACCGCAATTGAAATCAAATAACCGATGAAGAAAAAGGGTTCAACGAAGGCAAAGGCGAGCGACGAGAAAAAGACCGTCAGGAAAATATTGAACATGCCTTTTTGCGCGTACTGTGTGCAGATAGCAACGACTTTCTTGCTGTCTTCGACCGAGGCTTTTTCGACGCCTTCAAGTTTGATATTGGCTTTGATGAATTCGACTGCGCGATAAGCGCCGGTAGTAACTGCCTGTATTGATGCGCCGGTGAACCAGTAAATCACTGCGCCGCCGGTAATCAATCCCAATACGAACGGCGCATGCAACAACGAAAGCTTATCGGTGTTTGCCGTGAGTCCGTTGGTGAGTGCCATAATGATAGAGAAAATCATGGTGGTCGCGCCGACGACAGCAGTGCCGATGAGCACGGGTTTTGCCGTCGCTTTAAAGGTGTTGCCCGCGCCGTCATTTTCTTCAAGCAGGTGTTTGGCTTTATCGAAATTGACCGTCAGGTTGTAATCTTTCTTAACCAGGGCTTCGACATTGGGCACCTGTTCGATGAGCGAGAGTTCATAAACCGATTGCGCGTTATCCGTCACTGGCCCATATGAGTCAACCGCGATGGTCACCGGACCCATTCCCAAAAATCCGAAAGCCACAAGACCAAAGGCGAAAACTGCCGGAGCCGCCATCAACGCGCCAAGACCGGATAAGCTGACAGCATAAGCGATTGCCATCAACGCAACGATGCTCATGCCGAGCCAGTAGCCCGAAAAGTTTCCGGCAACTAAACCCGATAAGATGTTGAGTGATGCGCCACCTTCTTCTGATGAGGCGACAACCTCTTTAACGTGCGAAGATTCGGTTGAGGTGAAGACTTTGACCAGTTCGGGAATAATTGCGCCCGCTGCCGTGCCGCACGAAATGATGATGGAGAGTTTCCACCACAGGGAACTATCACTGCCGAGCGTCGGAATCATCAAATACGAAACCCCAAAAGTTAAAACGATTGAAACCACCGAAGTGATGATGACCAGGTTGGTAAGCGGTCTTTCAAAATTCATCTTCTCAGCGTTGCTATATTTACTTTTGGTAATCGCTTCGTTGATGAAGTAAGAACCTGCCGAGGCAATAACCATCATCACGCGCATGACGAAAATCCAGACCAGTAATTGCACCTGAATGGTTTCAAAATTTGCCCCAGCGGTTTTGCCATTGACCGCCAGCAGAATAAATGAAATGAGCGCCACACCGGTTACCCCGTAAGTTTCAAAACCGTCTGCTGATGGGCCAACCGAATCGCCCGCGTTATCACCCGTACAATCGGCAATCACGCCGGGGTTTCGCGCATCGTCCTCTTTAATCTTGAAGACGATTTTCATGAGGTCGGAACCGATGTCGGCGATTTTGGTGAAGATACCCCCGGCGATTCTCAGCGCCGCCGCGCCCAGCGATTCGCCGATGGCAAAGCCGATGAAACAGGGTCCGGCGTAGGAGCCGGGAATAAAGAGCAGAATGCAGAGCATGATTAAAAGCTCAACCGAGATGAGCATCATGCCGATGCTCATACCGGCTTTCAGCGGAATCGCATAAATCGGATAGGGGCGACCTTCGAGCGAGGCGAAAGCGGTGCGGGAATTGGCGAAGGTGTTGACGCGGATGCCGAACCACGCGACCCCATAGCTTCCGGCAATACCGACTAAGCTGAATAACAGAATGATGGCAACCCGCGCGAATTCAAATTTCAGCAAGACGCCGAAATACAAAATGATGATGACGGCGATGAAGATTTCGAGAATTAAAATAAACTTGCCTTGGGTGATGAGATAGGTTTTGCAGGTTTCGTAAATCAACTCGGAAACCTCGCGCATCACCTGATGAACCGGCATCTTTTTCAGATTGGCATAAATCGCCAAGCCGAATAAGAGACCGAGGACGGAAACCACGATGCCGATAAGCAACAGCGTATGACCGTCGAGTCCGCCGAAAAATTTGACTTGCGAGAGGTCAGGTAATTTTAAATTTGCTTCACCGCCCGGTTGGTGAGGGGCGCTGTCCGGGTGGGCTTGCGCCAATACAGCGGTTGAACCGAAGGCGAGCAAAGCAATGAGTGAGAAAATGGTTGAAAGAAAGCGTCGGGCTTTCTCTAAATAATATTTTTGATGACAATCTCTCATAGCGGTTTTGTTTATTGCTCCTTGATATTCAAAAGCCTGGCAATCGGTGTCCGTGAATCAGACGCTTGATCAGCGACTTTCAATTATTGTTTAACCACTGTATTTGAAAGCGCCGTCTTTCAGCCAAGCCTCATTATTATTTTCTTGTTCATTCGCCATTGTGTTAGCTGTATCCCACACACAAGCATTCATTGAATTTTGCATTCACCCGTAAAATCTATGATTGCCCTTTGGGTATTTTAGCTGTGGTGGGGTCAGCAATTAATTCTTGTTGGTGCTGACACTGAGAGCTAATACAAATTCACAGCAAAGCAAGGCTTATAGCATATTGCCTGGATAATGAGCAAGTTTCCTGGAAATTTCCTAATCAATGGTTTGATTCATTATCGCCACTCCTCATAAAAAAAGTTTTTTCAGCCTCAAGAATGTCAATTTCACGTTGCCCTTTTTGAGTTGGGATGGTAATTATAGGTTCACTCTTCAATGCGGGTATTGAAGTTGAAAATTTGCATGACCCTACGTCAGCGGTTAAAACATAAGTTGAGAAAAAGGCTAGCTTAATATTTAAAAGACACCTTGTTCCTGCAAAGTCTATAAAAGCTTGCAATCATATTCGCAGTAATCATAGGAAACTCAACGATAAATGCCAGGGATTTGTATATCCCAAATTTAATCGTCCGGTTGTGCATTTAAATCGTCGGGGCGTTTTCACAAAAGAAGCGCAAATTTATTTGAGGAAACAATGGCGCAAATTTTTCATCCGAGCACGAATACATTTGCTAAATTGAGTATTTTTGGTGGGGCGTTTGCCGTTGTCGGATTGCTTTTTGTGATGGCGGGTATTCAACGTTCCCCCTATGTCACACAAGCCTTCAATGCCAAAGAACAGCCCGTGCAGTTCTCTCATCAACATCACGTCGGCGGTATCGGCATCGATTGTCGCTATTGCCACACTTCCGTTGAAACTTCGGCAACCGCAGGCATTCCCCCGGTTAAAACCTGCATGAATTGCCATTCGCAAATCTGGCTGGGTAGCCCATACCTTGAGCCGGTGCGTGAGAGTTGGCGAACCCAAAAGCCTTTTCAATGGACGCGCATTCATGATCTCCCCGATTTTGCCTACTTCAATCACAGCATACACGTCAACAAAGGCGTCGGTTGTTCGACCTGTCACGGTCGGGTTGACCAGATGCCGTTGATGTACCAGGCCGCTTCTTTGCAAATGGAGTGGTGTTTGGAATGTCATCGCAATCCTGAAAAATTCATTCGACCTAAGAGCGAAATTTACACGATGGAATGGCCGCCGCTGGAAGCGCCCAAATCGCATAATGAAACCGGTGCCGCACCTGCCGCAAACGAAGCGAAGCCCAAAAAGGATTGGGATATAGATGGCGATGGTTGGCAACAGGATAAGGATGGCAAACGGCTGGTTCAGGAATATAAAATTCTCGATTCCCGAACGCTTACCAGTTGTTCGACCTGCCATAGATAATTCAACAAGATTTGAGAGTTGAGGTAAAAGTTAAGGAGCTATTTTAGGAATGACCATGAAGCGAGAGCTGAAAGTTCTGAACATTACAACTAACCCGAACCCCGAAAACTCTTCACCGGAAAATGAAATCAAACTGACGAACCGCAGCGGTGAAGGTGTCACTGCAATCACCTCAGTTCGCAACGCACAAGCTTTAAAAACAGGAAAAGAATACTGGCGCAGTCTGGAAGAACTCGCCGAAACTCCCGAATTCCAACAATATCTCCATCGCGAATTTCCTGAGAATGCTTCCGAATGGCACGACCCCGTCGGTCGGCGAAAATTTATGAAATTGATGGGCGCATCGCTCGCTCTTGCAGGGCTATCTGCCGCCTGTACGGTTCAACCGACGGAAAAAATTGTTCCTTATATCAGCCTGCCGGAAGATTTGATTCCCGGTAAACCGCTATTCTTTGCCACCGCCATGTCGCTTTCAGGCGTTGGCAGTGGTCTGCTCGTCGAATCTCACGAAGGTCGTCCGACCAAAATCGAAGGCAACGATATTCACCCGCACAATATGGGTTCAGCGGGCATTTTTGAACAGGCATCGGTCTTAAATCTCTATGACCCGGATCGCTCACAGATTGTTTCCAATGTCGGAGAAATTTTAACCTGGTCGGCTTACCTTGGCGCGTTAAGACCCATCGTTGAAGCGCAAAAAGCCAAACAGGGCGAAGGACTGAGAATCCTCACCGGACAGATTGCCTCGCCAACGCTTGCCCAGCAATTGAAAGATTTGCAAATCGCTTTCCCGAAAATGAAGGTTCATACCTGGGAACCGGTCAATAACAGCAATGCGATTAACGGAGCGAAAATGGTTTTCGGCGAAGCCGTCGATCCGGTTTACCATTTCGATAAAGCCGAAGTGGTGGTATCGCTTGACGCTGATTTTCTCTTTAGCCATCCGGCAAACCTCAAATCCATTCGCGATTACATCAACACCCGCCGCTTGCAAAACGGCAAAAAAGCGATGAGCCGATTTTATGCGGTTGAAACCTGTCCGACCAATACCGGCGCAAAAGCCGATCATCGTTTGGCGGTAAGAGCCTGCGAAATGGAAGCCTTCACACGCGAAGTCGCAACTAAACTGGGTGTTGAAGGGGTGACAGGGGGAAGCGATAGCGGACACGGTGAATTCATCAACGCGATGGTCAAGGATTTGAAAGAGCGGCACGGCAAGAGTCTGGTGATTGCCGGAAAAGAACAGCCGCCGATGGTTCACGCCCTGGCTTACGCCATCAATAACTTGCTTGGCAATATCGGGACGACTCTGACATTTGTTGAACCCATCGAATTCAATACCCTTGATCACATTGAATCCATCAGAGACCTTGCTAATGATGTGAATGGCGGAAAAGTTGATGCGCTCATTATGCTTGGCGGCAATCCCGCTTATGATGCGCCGGCGGATTTGAATTTCGTTGAGTTGCTCAAAAAAGTAAATTTCACCGCCCATATCAACCTTGATGACAACGAAACCTCGGGCTATTCGCGCTGGCATATTTCCGAATCGCATTATCTGGAAGCGTGGAGCGATGCGCGCACCGTTGATGGAACGGCGAGCATCGTTCAGCCGTTGATTGAACCGCTTTATAAAAGCAAATCATTTCATGAAATGCTCGCCGCATTCACCGATAGACCGGAACGGTCGAGTTATGAAATCGTCCGTGAATACTGGCTTTCGCGCATCGCAGGTTTAAGCAAGGGACAAGCCGCGCCCGTCGCTGGGCAAACTGCAACAGCGAAATCCGCTGCCGCGCAGACCACTCAAAAAACCGCAGTGGCAGCGGCAGCATCAACTAAACCTGCTACGGCGAATACCTCTCAAACGCCGCCGCCGCCACCTGCGCCTCAACCGGCAACCGCTGCGCAACCGGCGACCGGTTCAACTGTCGGTCAGCCTTCGACAACCGCCGACGCTACCCCTTCGCAAGCCGCCGAACAAGCCTGGCGCAAAGCGTTGCACGATGGCTTCATTGCCGGTAGCGCGGCAACCGCAAAGACCGTTACCGCAAAAACCGGATGGGTGTCGCTCAATCCGCAACCGCTGCCGCCGAAAGACGCTTTGGAAATTGTCTTCCGCCCGGATGCCAGCGTTTATGACGGGCGTTTCGCAAACAACGGCTGGTTGCAGGAACTTCCCAAACCTTTAACCAAATTGACCTGGGGCAATGCCGCGCACCTCAGTCCTGAAACCGCTAAGAATCGAGGCTTGGCAAACGGCGAAATCATCACCTTGAAATTGGATGGGCGAACGGTTGATGCGCCGGTGTGGATTATGCCGGGGCACGCGCACAATTCCATCACCGTGCATCTCGGTTATGGACGCACGCGCATTGGTAAAGTAGGCGAAGGCGTCGGCTTCAATGCATATATAATTCGTTCAAGCAACGCGCAGTGGTTCGCCGTCGGGGTCGAATACCAGGTGACCGGACGCAGCGAAAAAATGGCGACCACCCAAGACCACTGGGCGATGGAAGGTCGCGAGTTGGTGCGCGATGCGACGCTTGATGAATACCTCAAACATCCCGAATATGCCAAAGAGCGCGTCGAAAATCCTCCGGCGGATATGACGCTTTATCCGAATTACGAATACCCCGGGCACAAATGGGGCATGGCGATTGACCTGAATAATTGTGTCGGTTGCAATGCCTGTGTGGTCGCCTGTCAGTCGGAAAATAATATTCCGGTGGTTGGTAAAGAGCAGGTCTTGGTTGGTCGCGAAATGCACTGGCTCAGGGTTGACCGCTATTTCAAAGGGCATCAGGAAAGCGATAGAGATTTTGTCAACGACCCGGAATTTTATTTCCAACCATTGCCGTGTCAGCATTGCGAAACAGCGCCTTGTGAAGTCGTTTGTCCGGTTGCTGCGACAACGCACAGTGCCGAAGGTCTCAACGACATGGTTTATAACCGCTGCGTCGGAACCCGCTATTGCGCCAACAACTGCCCATACAAAGTGCGGCGCTTCAATTTCTTTCTCTATCAGGATTTCGTCACCGAGAGTTTAAAGATGCAACGCAACCCTAATGTCAGCGTGCGCTCGCGCGGGGTGATGGAAAAATGCAGCTACTGTGTTCAGCGCATTCAGGAAGTGAAAATTGAAGCCGGAAAAGGCGACCGTCCGATTGTTGATGGAGAAATCAAAACCGCTTGTCAGCAGACCTGCCCGGCGGACGCGATTATCTTTGGCGATTTGAACGACCCGGCGAGTCGCGTCGCAAAATTGCAAGCCGAACCGAGAAACTTTTCACTGCTTGGCGAATTGAATACAAGACCGCGCACCACTTACTTAGCGGAAGTGCGAAACCCGAATCCTGAATTGAAGAAAGCCGGGTCGGGCACGGAGCAACACGGTTAAACACATAGATTGAAGGTTGAATAGTTGATGAGTACAAACATTGAACAAGAGAAGCCGCAAGAGCTAACCCAGAATCCGGTGTTGCAACCGGGATATACCTTCGGGTCAATCACCGACAAAATCAGTCATCTTGCTTTGACCCGCAAAACGCCAATCGGTTGGTTCATCGGTTTTGGCATTTCTTTTGCGCTGGTGATGTTGTTGCTTTATGCGCTGGCGGTACTTTTCTTAAAAGGCACAGGCGTCTGGGGAAACAATAACCCTGTGGGTTGGGCATTCGACATTATCAACTTTGTCTGGTGGATTGGTATCGGTCACGCCGGCACGTTGATTTCCGCAATCCTTCTGCTGTTTCGCCAGAAGTGGCGCACTTCGATTAACCGTTTTGCGGAAGCGATGACGCTGTTTGCAGTAGCCTGTGCAGGTCTTTATCCGGCGCTGCACACCGGTCGCCCGTGGTTGGATTATTGGCTTTTTCCTTATCCGAACACTATGGGGATGTGGCCCAACTTCCGCAGCCCCTTGCTCTGGGACGTGTTCGCGGTTTCCACTTATGCGACGGTGTCTGCGTTGTTCTGGTTTGTCGGGTTGATTCCTGACCTGGCAACTCTGCGGGATCGCGCGAAAAGCAAAACCGCAAGGGTGATTTACGGAACGCTGGCGATGGGATGGCGCGGCAGCGCGCGTCACTGGCATCGTTATGAAACCGCTTATCTGTTGCTTGCGGGACTTTCGACGCCATTGGTGCTTTCGGTTCACACTATCGTCAGTTTCGACTTCGCGGTTGGCATCATACCCGGTTGGCACGCGACGGTGTTTCCACCCTATTTCGTTGCGGGAGCAATTTACGCAGGCTTTGCGATGGTGCTGACGATTTCGATTCCGCTCAGAAAATATTACGGACTCGAAGATTTCATCACCATGCGTCACTTGAGAAACATGGCGAAAATCATGCTGGCTACGGGATTGATTGTTTGTTACGGC
This sequence comes from Acidobacteriota bacterium, assembly GCA_040754075.1. Taxonomy (NCBI): domain Bacteria; kingdom Pseudomonadati; phylum Acidobacteriota; species Acidobacteriota bacterium. The sequence continues at coordinate 85,224 of JBFMDH010000007.1, read as the reverse complement.
TACATGATGGAAGCCTTTATGGCTTATTACAGCGGCAACGAATATGAGCGGTTTATGATTTTAAATCGCATGACGGGACCCTATGGCTGGTCATACTGGTTGTTGATTTTATGCAATGCGCTGGTGCCGCAGGTGCTATGGTTCCGCAAGGCGCGTCACAGCGTGCCGATCTTGTTTGTGGTTTCGCTGGTCGTCAGTGCCGGTATGTGGCTCGAACGTTTTGTCATCATCGTAACCAGTTTGCACAGAGATTTTCTGCCGTCTTCGTGGGCGATTTATAAACCGACGCATGTCGATTTTTCAATGTTCATCGGAACAATCGGTCTGTTTGCTGCCTTGATGTTCCTGTTTGTGCGATTTGTGCCGGTGATTTCCATTTTTGAAATGCGAACCCTGTTGCCGGAATCCAAGGTTAAGGAGGAGCACGCTTAATGGCGCTCTTTGCTAGAAAAAAGCCCGAAGTTTACGGGGTAATTGCCGAGTTCGATAATCCGCAGGATTTGTTAGCGGCAACCAAAGCCACTTATGAAGCGGGGTATCGCCGCATCGAAGCCTATACGCCTTATCCGATTGAAGAAGTCAGCGAAGCGGTCAGCCCGCATCGCGGACGCTTGCCGCTCATCGTCCTGCTTGGCGGCATCATCGGCGGGCTTGCGGGTTATGCGCTGCAATACTACACCCAGGTGATTGATTATTCGCTGAACATTGGCGGGCGTCCTTTTCACAGTTGGCCTTCGTTTGTGCCGGTGACTTTTGAAACAACGATTCTCGGAGCCTCGCTGGCGGCGGTTTTCGGTATGCTCGGTTTAAACGGACTGCCGCGCCCGCATCATCCGATTTTTAATGCGCCGGGGTTTGAACGCGCCAGCCGCAATCATTTCTTTCTGTTGGTCGAATGTTACGACCAGAAATTTAATAAAGACGAAGTGTTGAAATTTCTAAATGGTTTCAAGGCTCTGGAAGTTTCGGTTGTCGATTGGTAGGCATCAATAACCGGCAGTCGGTTGCGGGGCTTCGCAACAAACGAATTAAGGTGATGAAAATATTATTAACTAAAAAAAGATTTTTGCCTTTTGCCTTTTGCCTTTTGCCTCTTGCCTTTTTCTCAGCGGCTTGTCGGCAGGATATGCACGACCAGCCGAAATACGAGATTTATGAGAAGAGCAATCTCGACGGGTTCAAATTCGACCAGTCGGCATCGCGACCGATTCCGGCAAACACCGTCGCGCGCGGTCATTTGAAAGATGACAGGCTTTTTTATACAGGCAAATCCGATGAACCCGGCAACCCCAGCCCGCCTCAGGGCGCAGCCGAATTTACAGGGTTTTCCAACACCTTTCCTTTCGAGGTCAAGGCAGAGGATTTAAAACGCGGCGAAGAACGATTCAATATTTATTGTTCGGTATGTCACGACCGCACCGGCTCAGGGCAGGGGATGGTCGTCAAACGCGGTTATAAACAACCGCCGACTTTTCATTCCGACCGATTGCGCAATGCGCCTGCCGGTTACATCTTCGACGTGATTACCAAAGGGTTTGGCGCGATGCCCGATTATGCGGCACAGGTTCAACCACGTGACCGCTGGCTGATTGTGGCTTACATTCGCGCTTTGCAACTCAGCCAGAATACCAAACAGGATGAACTCACCGGAGAGCAGAAAACCAAATTGCCAAGCAATGAAGCCGCCGGACAAAAAGAAGGAAAAGGAGATTCTCATCAATGATGGATGCTGCCTATACAGCGCCGCCTGAACTCGACCGTTTAAAACAACGCGCCCTCATCGTTGGCGTCATCGGACTGGCTTTGGCTGCTGTCGGTTTTTTTATCAATAAAGATCAGTTCTTTCGCTCCTATCTTTTAGGATACATATACTGGCTGGGAATCTCGCTTGGTTGTTTCGCCATTTTAATGATTCAACATTTATCGGGCGGCGCGTGGGGCATCGTCATTCGCCGCATTCTGGAATCGGCAACCCGGACTTTCCCGCTCACCTTGATTTTATTCATCCCGATAATTTTCGGATTGCATTCATTGTTTACCTGGACACATACCGAGGTGGTCAATGCCGATGCGGTATTATCAGCTAAAAAAGGCTACCTGAATATTCCGTTTTTCTTAGCTCGCGCCGCCATCTACTTTTTGGTGTGGTTTGTAATTTCGTACCTGTTGAATAAATGGTCGAAACAGCAGGACGAATCCACCGACCCGAAAGCCGAAAAGAGCAAGATGCAAGACCTCAGTGGTCCAAGCCTGGTGTTGCTTGGCGCAACCATGACCTTCGCGTCGATTGATTGGTTGATGTCGCTAGACCCGCACTGGGTTTCAACCATCTTCGGTATTCTGTTTATGGGCGGGCAGGCGCTTTCGGCGATGGCGTTCATCATCACCATGATTGTTTTCCTGGCGAATTTCAAACCGATGAATGAAGTGATTGCCGGAAGACATTTAAACGACCTCGGCAAATTGATGCTTGCCTTCGTTTTGTTGTGGGCGTACTTTTCATTCTCTCAGTTTCTGATTATCTGGTCGGGCAATTTACCCGAAGAAATCCCCTGGTATATCAATCGTCTGCATGGTCTCTGGAAAATGTTGGCGGGTGCCATCATTCTCTTTCATTTCGCTCTGCCGTTTTTTCTGTTGCTGCCGAGAAAAGCCAATCGCAATCCGCGCATACTGGTTTCGGTCGCCTTGCTGGTGGTTGTGATGCGCTATGTTGATTTGTACTGGCTCATTGGGCCGCACGTCACCCACGGCGAAGGCGGGCATAACGCGAGTTTCAGTTTCAGTTGGATGGATATCGTTTTACCCATAGGCGTCGGTGGCATCTGGCTCTGGTATTTTATTAATGAATTGAAAAAGCGCCCGTTGCTTCCGATTAATGACCCGGAACTTGATGGCGCGATTGGTGAAGGGGAAGGAGGTCATTGATGACACACGAACACGATGAAACCCCGGACGTTTCTTATATTCATAATGTCGGGGTCTCACACGAAGAGTCGGATTTGAGTTTGTCGGGGATTGGGAAATTTGTTCTGCACCTGATTGCCCTGGTGATCATATCGGCTGCCATCGTCTTTGGCATGTTTAAATATTTCACCGGGCGTGAAGTGCGCATTGAACGACGCGAGTTGCCTTCAACGCTGCTTGATCGCGGTCGCGCCGAAAAGACGAAGCCGGAACAGATGTTTCCCGAACCGCGACTTCAGACCACCCCGGTTCCTGATTTAACGGACTTCCGTGAAAAAGAAAGCCAAAGACTCGAAGGCTACAATTGGGTCAACAAAGAGCAGGGCATTGTGAGCATTCCCATTGAAGAAGCTCAGAAAAAGCTGCTCGAAAAAGGTATCCCGCACCGGGAAGAAGGTAAAAAGTAGACGGGCACAATTATTTGAAGGTTGTTATTTGATATGAGAAGTAGACAGGAGCATTTCATCGGCACAAGCAAATTAAGCAGTTCAAAAGGGGGAAAAATGATTCATAAATCCCTTTTGCCTTTTGCCTTTTGCTTTTTGCTTTTTGCCTTTCCGGTTTGGTCTTTTGCCCAACGGTCGCCATTTTCGCCGCCGGAAACCCAACCGATGCGCGATGGGCAGGTGCCCGGTCAGTTGCAGGACATCACTATCGAGCAGCGGCTGGATACCCAGGTGCCGCTCGATTTGCCGTTGCGTGATGAACAGGGTAAAGCCGTGCGTCTTGGCGATTATTTCGGCAAGCGTCCGGTGGTGCTGGCGCTGGTCTATTACACCTGTCCGATGCTTTGCAATCAGATACTCAATGGCGTTGCCGGAAGTTTGAAAACTCTGTCGTTTGATGCCGGGAAAGAATTCGAGGTCGTCGCCGTGAGCTTTGACCCCAGAGATTTACCGGAAACCGCCAATGCCAAAAAACAGGCGTATCTGGAACGTTATAACCGTAAAGGCACGGAAAATGGCTGGCATTTTTTGACCGGTGAAGAAGCGTCGGTGAAAGCCCTGGCAGATACCGTCGGTTTCAACTATCGCTGGGACGAAGCGTCGCAACAATACATCCATGCGAGCGCCATTATGGTGCTGACGCCGCAGGGCAAGTTGTCGAAATATTTTTACGGCATTGAATATTCACCGAGAGATTTGAAATTGGGACTCGTCGAAGCCTCAGAAGGAAAAATCGGTACGGCGGTCGATCAATTTTATCTATTCTGTTTTCACTATGACCCGGCAACCGGCAAATATGGCGTGGTGATTATGAATATCATCAGGCTGCTTGGCGGAGTGACCTTCGTCGGCGTTGCCGTTTTGATTTTCTTTATGCGACGTCGCAGGCACCTGGCAATCGTTTAAATGATTTTATCCGCTGGCGAATTTCGGGTGAATTGCTGCTGCGGGTAATCACAGAGTATAGGTAAACCTCAAAGGTATGCAGTAACGCTCAAGACTATGTTTTTATTTTTATTGCTGGAAAATTGGATTCCCTTCGCGCCGGAGCAAGGCTCTTCGGTAGCCGAAACGGTGGATTGGTTATATGTCTTTTTGGTTTCGCTGACAATTTTTTTCGGCGTTGCCATCAGTTTAACCATCTTCTATTTTGCGATGCGCTATCGTCGGCGTTCGGATGACGAATACCCGGATTCAATCGAAGGTTCGCATAAACTCGAAGCTCTGTGGATAGGCATTCCGTTCGCCATCGTGATGGTGATTTTCTGGTGGGGCGCAAGCGTCTATTTCACGGTGTTTCGTCAACCGACAGACCCGCTCGATATTTATGTCGTCGGCAAACAATGGATGTGGAAATTTCAGCACCCGGACGGGCAGCGCGAAATCAATGAACTTCACGTGCCGCTCGGTCGCCGCATTAAATTGACGATGGGCACCGAAGATGTGATTCACAGCCTCTTCGTTCCGGCGTTTCGCGTTAAAGCCGACGTGGTTCCCGGAAAATTGACCAGCATCTGGTGGGAGCCGATTAAAACCGGAAAGTATGAACTCTATTGCGCCGAATATTGCGGCACCAAACATTCCGGAATGATCGGTTATGTGATTGTCCAGGAACCGGCTGAATATCAAGCCTGGCTCAGCGGTGGCGCAGGTGGCGGGTCGCTTGCTTCAAATGGTGAAAAATTATTTTCGCAACTGGCTTGCAATTCCTGCCATAAAACCGATCAATCGGGACGCGGCCCGGCGCTTGAAGGGCGATTCGGAAAATCGGAAGCCTTACAAGCCGGTGGCACGGTGACGATTGATGAAAATTATGTTCGCGAATCGATTGTCAATCCACGCGCTAAAATCGTCGCGGGATATGACCCGGTGATGCCGACTTTTCAAGGTTTGGTGAGCGAAGAACAATTATTGCAACTCATCGCTTATATCAAATCACTTGGCGATAAGAAACCCGGCGAACTGCCGGGCGGTACAGCGACGCCAACCACCGCACAACCGAGCGCCGCGAAACCTGCACCGGAGCAGCCAAAGCCGAGTACACCGACTCCGGCAGTCCCGAACAAAAAGTAGATGAGTATTTTTATTGGTTATTCATTCACGCGAAGTAAAGTTATTTACAACATCCGGCAATCCGCAGGATGTGGAACTGCCCTTTAAAGGTTGAGGGAACGAAAGCAATGATAGAAGCAACAGAAGCCAAACTGAAACAGGTTGAACCCCGCACCCATTATTTGAATGCGAATTACGGTATCAAATCCTGGTTATTGACCATCGATCACAAGCGCATCGCTTTGCTGTATCTGGCATCAATCACCGTCTTTTTCTTCCTGGGCGGGGCTTTTGCCTTGATGATTCGTCTGGAACTATTGACGCCCAAAGGCGACATCATGACGCCGGATGCCTATAACAAGATGTTCACCATGCACGGTATCGTGATGATTTTCTTCTTCCTGATTCCGGCAATTCCGGCGGTGCTGGGGAACTTTTTACTGCCCTTGATGCTCGGCGCTAAAGATTTGGCGTTTCCGAAAATCAATCTCTTGAGTTGGTACGTCTATAATCTCGGCGCAATCTTTACGCTTTACGCCATCATTGCCGGTGGGGTGGATACCGGCTGGACGTTTTACACACCGCTCAGTGTGAATTCAACCAGTCAGGTGACGCCGATGGCGGTTGGGATTTTCATCAACGGATTTTCATCCATCCTGACGGGGTTGAATTTTATCGTCACCATTCACACGATGCGCGCGCCGGGACTCACCTGGTTTCGCTTGCCGCTTTTTGTGTGGGCGCATTATGCGACGAGCTTGATTCAGATTCTCGGAACCCCTGTGCTTGCCGTGACCATCGTGTTGCTGGGAATTGAAAGAATATTCGGCGTCGGAATTTTTAATGCTTCGCTTGGCGGCGACCCTGTGCTCTTTCAACATCTGTTCTGGTTTTACTCACACCCGGCGGTTTACATCATGATTTTGCCGGCGATGGGCGTCATCAGCGAACTTATTGCCGCCTTTTCAAGGAAGAAAATTTTTGGCTACTCATTTGTCGCCTTTTCCAGTTTGGCGATTGCGGTTTATGGTTTTCTGGTCTGGGGACATCATATGTTCGTTTCCAGCCAATCGGTTTTTGCGGGGATGGTCTTTTCATTCCTCAGCTATTTCGTAGCCATTCCTTCAGCCGTCAAAGTGTTTAACTGGACGGCGACACTTTTTAAAGGGTCGATTTCATGGGATACGCCGATGCTCTATGCCTTCGGGTTTATCGGCTTATTTATTATCGGAGGAATGACCGGCTTATATCTGGCGGCGCTTGGGCTGGATGTTCATGTCCACGACACCTATTTTGTAGTGGCGCATTTCCACTACATCATGGTTGGCGGCGCAGTCATGGCATATCTTGGTGGGATGCATTACTGGTGGCCGAAAATTACCGGCAGAATGTACCCGGAAGGCTGGGCGAAATTGAGCGCCTTGCTGGTCTTTATCGGTTTCAACCTGACTTTCTTTCCGCAATTTCTGTTGGGTTATCAGGGAATGCCGCGACGTTATCACGAATATGCCGACCATTTTCAAGTGCTCAATGTCATGTCAACCGCAGGCGCTTCGATTCTCGGCGTCGGCTATGTGTTGCCGATGATTTATTTCATCTGGTCTATGCGATATGGCCCGATTGCCAAAGCCAATCCGTGGCCCGGCAGCGGTCTTGAATGGCAGACCAGTTCGCCGCCGCCAACCGAAAATTTTGAAGAAACCCCGACCGTCACCTGGGACGCCTACGAATTTACCAAAGACAATTCGCGCCGTTACGATGTGGTCAAACAGGGAAGTTGAGCAAATAAATTATATTCGTTGAGCAGCGGTCTCTGACCGCGATGGTGACTGAAAAAGTCTATCAAGTTATTTAAAGAATACGATTTTGAATTCCGTTGAGACAATGGTCTCCGACCGTTTGAATAAAAAATAGAGGAAAAGAAATTGGCTGATAGTCACGTAGCAACACATAGCGCCCTGGCGCATCATTTCGACAACATGGAGCAACAGCGTGAAGCGGGTTCGCTCGGAATGTGGATATTCCTGCTCACGGAAATCATGTTCTTCGGCGGCGCGTTCACGGCATACATCGTGTATCGCAACACGCCCGAAGTATCCGAAGCGTTTGTTCTGGCAAGTAATACGCTGGATGTGTGGCTTGGTTTAATCAATACGGCGGTGCTGATTTGCAGCAGCTTGACGATGGCGCTGGCGGTTTACTATGCGCAAACCGAAACCGATTCCAAACGCCTGCAAATCACCTTTATGATTTTGACGGTTATCCTCGGTTTGACCTTTTTAGTGATTAAAGGTTTCGAGTATGCCGATAAGTTCACCCATCATCATATACCGGGCAAGACCTATAGTTTTCCCGCTGCCGGAGTCTTAGAGAGTAAAACCCAGATATTTTTTACCATCTATTTTGCGCTGACCGGACTGCACGCGCTGCACATGATTATTGGTATTGTAATTTTACTGGTGATTATTCGGATGGCGGCAAAGAAACGCTTTTCACCCGAATGGCACGCGCCCGTCGAGTTGTTTGGACTCTACTGGCACTTTGTTGACATTGTCTGGATTTTCCTTTTTCCATTGCTTTATTTGCTGGGCTTTCATCTGCACGGAGGTGCTCACTGATGTCTGAAAAAATCGTTCCAAGACGAGTCTATTTTACCATCTTCGGATTATTGCTGGTCTTTACCGGGCTTACCGTTTATGCCGCAAGCCTTGACCTCGGTAAATACAACACCATCGTGGCGCTCATCATCGCCTTTACCAAAGCCTTGCTTGTGGCGCTCTGGTTTATGCACATCAAATACAGTAAACGACTGACGCAACTTGTGGTCGCCAGCGGTTTGTTCTGGATAGTGATTATGATTGCCCTGACGCTTTTCGATTACAGTACACGCGAGATGCGATGAAAACCGTTGGGTAAAATTTGAGTAGTTGGTTATGTGAGTGCCGCGCGAATTATATTTCGCGCGGCTTTTAATTTTACAGATTAAGAATCGGCAGCCCAATGTTTAAAGCAATCTGCAAAACAATTTACTCAAGTTGAACAAGCAGTCTTTGACTGCTTCGTTGAATAATCGCGGTCAAACGCTCTCTCAACTGCGACCGAATACCCTCAATTGCAAACGGCTCCAGAGGAAAAAATTAATTCAACCCTCAAGCATTGCACCAACCAAATCTTAATGACTCATCTTACCGGGTCGGAAGCGCACAAATATCTGATAGCTTTTCGGGCTTGAACCATAAATCGGTTTCAAGCCGTCCGGCACATGATACAGCGTCAGGTTTGCGCCAATACCAACGCGCAGTTTCGATGAAGCGAAAACATCGCGCACGCCGCCGAAAGTAAATGCGCCAACGCGAAACCATCGCTCGCGCAATTCATCCAGCGGATCCAAGTGACCTTGTTCAATATCATCAAGGTTTTTTGCTGAAACCAATCCCGGTCGCCCGAAAATGTTGTCCTGCAATAATCCGTTTTTGTCCGCGAGTTCCAACCGGGTAAAGAGATAATTCTTATCAAGAAAATTGACGGTTGATTCAACCAAGTAAGTATTCGAGTCGCCATGCACTTCGGCATTTCTACCCCAGATCAAACTCGATGCCCAATGTCCGTCTGACCAGGGGCGATTATAACTGATGGATGCCGTGGTGCGTTTGAGATCGCCCGGCTCTAATGCTTCAGGATTGTGCAATCGTCCATGTGAAAACTGCATCGTCCAGTTTTGCGTAGGTGTAAACCACACTCGTCCGCTCCACGAATCGAGTTTGCCCAATTCAATATCTTTGCGGTTTTCATCAGGCTCTTTGCCGCGAAACACTGATCCTTCGACTTTGAAACGCCAGAGCGTCAGTCCAAGCGTTACCACACCATGCGTGATATGTGTCGAATCTTGCCAGTGATGACCAAGCGGCGCGCTCGGCATTTCCGAAGCTGAACCCCTGTGCATAAAGGCAACCGGCCCAAGCGCCGGTTCACCAACTGGCCCGCCATAAATGTTGAGAGAAACCTTTTCGGTCAATGGCAAAGTGTATTGCGCTGCAAGCTCCATAAACAGGTCGTGCGGGTGTTGTGCATCAATGAGCGGTCTGCCGTCGAAAGTTTCACCGGTTTGAAAAAGTTCCGGGAAACCGCGACGCGGCGCAGTCCAGGTTTCAGCGGAAAACATCCCTCGCAACATCAACTGCCCTTTGCCTGCCTGACGTTCCGCCATCAACATAAACCAATTTTGCGATTCGGCTTTGTTGACCCCGCGTCGCCCGCCTTGATGATTGAACCCAATCTTCAAATCGCCATGCGCCATCAACATCCAATCACCTGCCATCCAATGCCACATGTATCCCGGTGCGCTTGCCGGTAATAAACTCGTGCCCGAACCGATTGCCGTCATCGATTTGAATGGCCCACCTGTCGGCGTTGTCATCATCGCATTCATATCGTGGTTCATTTCATTGTGGTCGGCAGAATGGTTGTCGGAATTCCGGGTGTCCTGACCCGGCGCTGGTGTTGATTGATGGTCACGGTGATTTTTCTGAGTTTGCGTCTGCGTATCGTGGTCAGAAGCTGGCGGGTGATGATGGCGGGCATCTGGTGGAATAGCAGCCTCCAATTGCTTGCGCTCCTCACTCGTCAGGGTTGGCAGTTTTCTCAAGAACAGAATGATATGGTTGATTTCCGTGGCACTATGGGTTTTTCCGAAAGCCGGCATCGCCGTGCCCTTTACACCATCATGAATCACGCGGAATAACTCAGCATCGGATTCGGATTGAACATGATGTGAAGTTAAATCGGCAGCCTTCACCGACCTGCCTTTTTCGGTTTGCGCTTTGCCATCTTTGCCGTGACAACTGGCGCAATGCGCATCGAAATGATTTAAACCGAGCGCCACATTTTTTAGGTTTGTCGACTTGGTGTCTTGCGATTCCAAGTTTGAATCGGCGCGTGTAGTTGAATATGAAAATACGAGAACACTAAAAAAAATGATAGCGATTGAGAGTTTGAGCAATTCCCAGAGCCTATCAAAATATCCCTTTTCCCAGTTCATTGTTTGCCCCTCGTTGTTTAAAGATTTTGAATTGAAGCAATACAAAAATTCTTCAAAAGTTAAAAGAGGAGCAATTGACATGCCTTGATAAAGGTTGAGTGTTTTAAGCCATTTAAAGCTTGGAATGGCATCAGGAAGAAAGCTTGAAAGAAAAATTGATACGCAATGTATGGCTCTCAAACAAGCGACCATCCGCAAAGGCAAACGGAGCGGTTAATTGCTGATTTTTACAACGCGCTTCGCCGTTTCGATTATCACATTGCCACTTTGATCTAAAGCCACCACTCGCCAACGCAAGAGTTCGCTTTGAGTTTTCTCTTGCAAAAATGACGGCGCGCGATAAGCGCCAACGCCCGGCAACAACAATGCCGACCAAACGTTTTCACCTTTTTCATTTTCGATTTCGAGGCGATAAAAAGCCGCGCCGTTCGTCTCTGTCCAACTGAATAGCGCATCTTTGGCATTTTTCAAAACCGCGTTCTCAACCGGCGCAATCAATGCAAGTCCACTTTGTTGCGCCTGCACTTTATCGGCATCGCCGCCGCTGCCGATGTAATAACGCAAAACCGGCAGCGGAAAACCTGCGACCGCGCCGCTATGCACGATGCCCGAGCCTGCGCCAATCGCGCTCAAATCGGAATCCCCGGTTTTGTCGTCGCTCGCTTCAATGCGCAGCAGAATTAAATACATGCCTTCGGCGGGGTTTTGCATTTTCCAACTTTCCGGTCCCGGCAAAATAAATTTTCCGGTTGGCGGCAAATAGACATTAAAGCGACTGAGTTCGGTGAATCGCCTCTGCGTGTGGCGCTCCTGAATTGGCAAGGTGGCTTCGGCTAATAAATCGCGCTCAGTTGGTAACGCTTCACCGGGTTTGACGATTTCCCAACGACCTTGCAAACGCCCGGTTCCCGTGTAAATAATTTCCGCCTTTATTTTCGGGATTTTTTCACCGGCTTTCAAAAATAACACCGGTTTATCAACCGCAAACGAAAGTTTGACATTGGTCAATGAAAAAGGCACTGCCGCGCCATTACCCGACAAACGAATGGTCACAGGCACATATTCATCGGGACCGCCCGCAGGATTGACGAAGCGTCGCACATAAAAGAAGGTCGCCGCTGTGCCATTTGCGGCATCCAGATAAGCGCGTCGGGCAACCGATGGCGGAATCGACATGACATCCGTATAAGAAGAATTGGCGCTTGGCGTTGATTGATTGTAGCGCGCGGGCAGACAACCAAATAGCGTCGCAGGATTGGCTTTAAATCCCAAATCGGGAGTTGCGGGAATCACTTCGCCCGCCCAGCAACCTTCGACGGGTTGTTTGTTGCCAACATTGCTGAAGGTCAAAAATACTGAAGTCGCGCCTTGCGAATAAGCGTTCACATTTGAAGGGCTGACCTGGATTTGTTGAGCCGATGCGGAGATAACCAGACAACCGAAAAAAATAAAAAGTAAAAATACGCTTTTCATTAATAACTCCTGAATGTGGATTCAGCATTGAGGATTCAGAATTTTTATCGTTAATCTGAACGAGCTTTTCCGATTAACTGAATCCTGAATCCTAAAAGAAAGTAAAACTCAAACCGATGTTCAAGGTTTGCGCTTTGGTCAGATTGTTGACCTGAAAAATAAAATCACGCGAACGGGCATAGCGATTTACGTAGCGAATAAATGCATTGCTGGAAAACTTTTTGAATTTCTCTTTGCCCGCCGTCAGTTGATAAGAAAACTGCATATCGAAATCAATGTTGCGATTGCGCGTGGTTTCGGCTACGTCGCCGTTGAGCGTGGTTGAAAAATTGGTGGCAAGCGCCGCACGCCCGCCGATGCGCCAGTTGATAATTGAAGCCAGTCGGTAAACATTATCAATGCGCTTTTGTTCAAAGTTATTGGCACTGTCGCGGCTGAATTCAAAATTTAAATCGAGCACAGTGGCGGGACTCACGCCGATTGAAAAAGCGTTCGTGGTGTTGAGTAAATCCGCGAGTTCGCGCCCCGTTTGCTGGTTGTTTTGCAATGAACGATTGAAGCGATAGCCCGCGCGGAATTTTTGAAACTGCCAATCCGCAGTAAACGAATGGACATCGGCAAATTGATTGGGAATCGAATCGACGGCGATTTCAAAGCCGCCGTTGACAGGAATCGCATCGCCGAATTGATGCAGGCGGTCAAATGAATAAGCGATGCGCGGTAGCCAGGGGTTGGGTTTCGCCGGGTCGCCAAACAGAGAGAGCAGCGGCATTCCGACGGCGTAGCGTTGGGCGCGCGTCAGCGATTTCAATATCGAAGGGATGTCATTCAGGTTGTCGTTAAACAATAAATTGGAAACCGTGATATTGATGTCGCCAAGGTTGGCGATGGCTTCGTATTGATTTTGAATTTTGTCAGATTGTGTCGAAGCGGCGAGCGAACGAAAGAGCGGGTCAACCCGTTCGTGTCGGAAGTTGAAAGTCAACGTCAGCTTTTTATCTTTGGTTATGGCGACATCCTTGAGCAAATCAATTCCGGTTTCGAGGTACTCGGCGTTGCGTGTCAGATTAGGCGTTTGCACGACCTCGTTGCCTTGATTAAGCAGAGCATCCGCAGGATTGAAAAACCGGCTCCGCGTAAACCCTGCATCAAATCGGAATCGTTGATTGGGATCGCTGCCAACGAAGCGAAAACCCAACCCCTGACTGCGCTCTGCATCATTAACGTTTCCCTGATTGACATTGTTGACAGGCAACAGATAACCGCTCAGTAAACTGATTTCCAAACGCGCGCCGCCCGGTCGTTTGGCTAAAAACTCTGTACCCAATGTGCCGCTGACCATCTGATGTTTGCGTTTATCGAGACCGATGAAATTATCGAATCCGACGATGCTGGTGCCGTTTAGTGCCGCAAAGGAAAAATCAAAGCGCGTGGTGAAGGGAATCGTTAAGGTGATGCCGCGACTTGAGAAATTATTAATCAGATGGCGATTGCTGCCGTATCCCGTATGCCCGACAAAAAATTTGGCTTTGCTGATTTGAAACTGCATCAGGTAACTCGACAAATCGATATTCGGCGCATCGTTGCCCAGCGTGCCAAACCTTAATGCCTCTTGTTTAAAACTTGAACCGGCAATATCGAATTGAGTTTGCGAGTTAAAAATGCCGCGCGCCATTTCGGTTTTAAATGAACCCTGCAAGGTTAAATCGGCAAAGGTCGGACGCTGAGGACGTGTTGAGTCTGGAAAATGCGATTCGGCAGATTGCGATTTAAAGCCGATGGTGATTGACGGAAGAAAATCAAGTTTTTCAAATCGGCTTTTTTTGTCCGGCACATCGGTTTGCGGTGTGGATGCGTCGTTGGTTGTGGATGCGCCGGTTGCCTCGGGAGTTGATGAAGTTGCATTAGCCGATGAATTGGCTTCGGGTTGAGTGGTGGTGGCGCTCGCACTGCCTTTGTTTTCAATTGGGGTTGTAACCGGTTCGGTTGAAGTCAGTGGTTGAGATGCGGCAGATTTCGGTTCAACCTTTTTTTGATTGGTGACCTGCAAGGTAAAACGGGCAATCTCGCGCCACTCATCTGCCGGTGAAATCAGATAAATGGTGAGCTGAGATTCGCCCAAAGGCAAGGGCAAAATTTTGCGATTATAGGTACGGGTTTTCTCGGTAACCGTAAACAGATTGGTGAAATCGATTTGATTGATGAGAACTGCCAGACGTCCTTCGCTTGCTTGCGGCTCACGGCTCAAACGCAATTCGATTTTGTCATCGGGCAAGATCGGCTGGTCGGTTAAATTGCTGGTGATGTTCAATTCATCAGTGTTCGTTTGCTGGCTTTCAGCGAATGCGGCAAGAAACTCCGCTGATGGCAAAAAGGTAAGCAGTGCCGCAAGACTGAGAGCAATCAAAGCAATCGGTCGCCTGAGCACACGAATAGTTTTCTGCGTTCGCCTTCTCATAGCTATTCACCAATAAATGTGGTTTTGAAAAACTCAGTTGACGGTGGTTAATCTTGCCGTCAGGGTTCCGACCACCAGTATCGTTTCCGTGGGCTTGCCGGGTTTTTTGGTATTTGAAGTGCCATCCGAAATTAACTCAACGGGGACTTGCACCTCTCTGACGCCAATCAATATGGCAATAATGCTATTGGCGGACGGATTAATCTCTGCGCGTTTTCCGTTAAGGATGCCGGATGGACCTTGTGCCGAACCGGTTGTCGCATGGAAGGTTTGATTAAAGGTGTGACCGTCAACGGTAACGTTGAATGGCACATCAACTTCCAAATCGGCAGTGTTGCCCGAACGATTGACTTTGGCTTTACCCAATCCATTGAGACTGACGCGAATGCGACGCCCTTTTTCGGAAGTGCCTTCCCAGATGCTTTCGGTTTTGAACTCTTTACCGAAGGCAACATCGGCGACGCTCAAGGTAAATTGCAAATTGGGAATGATGAATCGGTCGGCAACTTCCCATTGCCCGTTGGCGGTTTTTTTACAGAATTGAATTTCCGCGCGCCCGCGAAATTCGCGTTTGGCAAACAGCGCATTGGCTGAAATCAACGTGAACATTGCCATCATCAGGCAGATTGCAAGAGCGATTGACGTTGAATTGGAAGCGTTAGTTTTGCTGGTTCTCATGGTGTATTCCTTAAAGTTTTATGGTTTTTCTGAATTCAGTTTGAGATTCAAAATTTGTCTCAAACTCACAGGCAGACGCATCGCATAACTGTCGCAATAATGCGCTAGCTTACTTACCCGGAATCTAAGCGCGATGCCTGTGAGTTTGGAGTGGTGGATTTAGGTTTCGATTATAGATTAACGAAAGCTTGACCGAAGGGTTTGAGCGAGATGGTTGCGGTCACGGTCGCCTCGACCTTATCGAATCCGGCAAGGCTGCGGAATTTGGCAATGGCGCGACGTACGCCGCCGCCGACATTGATGATTTCTTTGCCGAGCAGATTGCCGCCAACATTGCGTTTGGCGCGGACTTCAACGACGAAAGCTTGCGGTTGCAGGCAGGTTTCCGGTGAAGCGAATTCCCAGGTGACTTCAAAATCGCTTCTCCCCAAATCTCTGACCTTGACGTTTTTGACATAAGAGAAATCGCATGCGCCAAAGACCGGAGCGGGCGCAGCGGCGGTTACTTCGCTGTTGGCTTTTACTTCGGTTTTGTGAAGACTGCCCAAAGCGATGGCTGCGGTTAAAACGAGTAATAAAGTTGCGTACATGATTTTACGATTCATCGTGATTCTCCTTTTCAATATTTGGGTTGAGGGGAAAGTCATTTCTGAACTTCCCGAATAAGATTTACACTCTGCTCATCGGAACAGAGCAAATGATAGATTTAGAAAACCCCTTGTTTGGTGGCGGTTTCTGTAATACTGGCGGCGATGCTGGCTTTAAATCCGCGCAACTCTGCCGCCGGCTTTCCGGCTGCAAAATGAACAGTGGGGATTTCAAAGCGGGCGCTGCGCGCCGAACCGTTTACCGTAGTTCTGGTTTTTTCAACTGCTCCGTCGGCATAGGTGACTTCGACATTTACCTCGAAGGATTTAATCGTGATGCCGGGCTGGGTTGCTGCCCGCCAGTTCACCTGAATGATGGATTTCGCATCATCGGAGGCCGAGACCCCGGCATTTTTAACCTCGATGATTTCTATGCCAGGTGCGAATGTGATTGAACCGGCAGGGGTGGTGGTCATTATAAACAGTACCAAAGAGGCAATGAATAATTGAATCGTCCGACTGCGCCACACTGGTTTCATTGCTGCCTCCCTTTCAAAATTTATACTGCTTTTATGTCTCATCCTTGGTGACGAGTGGGACTATACAAATTTTTGATTTACTTGAGCGTGGCATTTTCAGAATTCCGAAAATGCCACGCAGCAGGTGAAGATGGGGTTTAACTGTGACAAGGGAATGATGCGATTGATGCGATGAATAGTCATCAATCCTGCGTAGATTGCCAGTCCTTTGAATTGATTGATTGGAGATTCAGAAATTCATTTGACCTTTACTAATTTGAGCTATCGGATTGTAGCGGCGTTATTGAATAGATTGCCGGTTATTTTTTTTTCGGAAAAATATTGCGAAAGGTGAATAGCAAATTGCGTTGAAGGATTGTGCCGGAGTTTTTTCCATTAAATATAGGTTTCGTCGATGTAACACCACGACCAGTTTTCATCCGGTTCAATGGATTTCATGATGGGGTGTCCGGTCTCTTCAAAATGTTTGGTCGCATGGCGGAATTTTGAAGAATCGCAACACCCGACGTGCCCGCAAATCAGGCACATTCGCAAATGCACCCATTGGTAATGACCCGCGATACACTCTTCACAACCGATGGATTTCGGCGTCGGATTTTGCGCTAGCCCGATATGTGAGCATTTGCCATCGGGGGAGCCGTGTTCGAGTTCGCAAACTTCCATAGCGGCTTCTTGTTTAACTGATTCAATAACGATTAAGCCAATCAGTGTGCTTAAAAGTACGGCGATTAACAGCAACGGCGGAAGCCATTCACCGAAGCCTGCCAGAGATAAAGCCATAACGATTGCTGAAAGTCTCGCCCAGAGCAGGTGATGACTGTGAACCGAAATTCGGATGGCGGTAATGGAGAGAAGAAAGAGGGCTACGCTGCCACATAAAACCCAGCGGGTGACCGTAGATAAAAACGACAGGTGCGCTTCATTAATGGCGTGTTGGGTGCTCACCCCTATTGCCGCGATGCCTGCGGAAATTGTGAAATGGGCATACATATAAACTTGTCCGGCGAGTACCCAGCCTTTTCTGATGCCATAGGTTTCGACAAAATCGTAATACAACCACCAGACCGCCGCAGCGATGGCAAAGCTGCCTGTGGCAATCAGCGCCGACAGCAAATGCCAATCGGTTCCATGAATTCCGGTGACGCCGGTTAAAATCGCTTCACCAATAACAATCAGATTAAACAAGCCGAAGCGTTCGGGAATGTGAGAAGCATCGTAAGGGGTGCGTTTGGCGACTGCCAGATTGACAAAGGCGGTGGCGACTTCGGCGACAAAGCCCATTCCCCAGAACCAGTAATGCGCCGGTGAAGGAACAAAAATTGAAATCATCCAAAGCAGATTTCCCAAGCCGAAGCCGATGATGTAGCGAATACAGAGTTGACGCGCCAGCGGGACGTGATAAGCGGCACGGACATACAGACCAATTAAAATCAGGCGAACTACAACGTAAGCAATTGCGAATGAAACATCATGACCGTTAAATGCGCCGCGAACATTGATGGCAACCGCAGCCATTGCCATCATTCCGGCAAACATCAAAACTCTGAAAATGACTTCATCACTTTCAAAGCGGTCTGCATAAAAACTGTAACCAATCCATGCCCACCAGACCGGCGCAAACAGCGCCAGATAACGCAATACACCGGTAAGCGTAAAATCCTGATTGAGCGATTGGGCGACCTGCGCGACCGCCAGCACGAAAATCAAATCGAAAAATAATTCGAGCCAACTGGCATGGCGCTCGATCTGGGTATTTTCAATGCTTCTGAGTTTCGGTCGTTTGATCAAATTACTGACTTGCATTCGGCTTTGTCTTCTTTCAAAAGTTATTCAAAAGCAAAATGAACAAATCCCATCGGCTTATTCCTGATGTCCGAAATTAATAATTGGCGTTTTCCATCAACACTCTACCGATAAAATTATGGTTTAAGTATGACAAACCTCGCTTTGAATGCAAATTCTGTCTTCAACGATTGTGCCGTTTCATTTATGATTGGAGGTGTGAAAGTGATTCAAAGGTGAATCGCTTGAAAACGGGGCAAGAATAAAAATACTTTCGGTTTCTCAAAGTTTGGAGGGACACCCATGAAACATTCAACCCGATTTTGTCTGTTATTTTTCGCATTTCTTATCGGCATACCCCTGATTGGTTACGCTCAGGAACCGCCTAAAGTCATCACTGATGATTACATTTTAAAAGAGACCAAATCCAAAAGACTGGTTATCGAGCGCGCGCCTGAACGCAGCCCTGCTGCACCCGCTCAGCCAACTCAGCGGGATGCCAATGCCGAAGAGCGCAACTGGAATGAACGATTGAAAGCGGCGCAGGAACGTTTGCGCGAGTTGAATCGTCGAGCCGATGAAGCGGAACTGCAAATCAACAATCTGAAAAATTTCCTCTATAGCGCCGAACCGCGTTCCAGTTCCGAGCATAAAACCACCATCAATCGCATCAGCGAACTGACTGTAGATTTAAGGGCGCTACGCGCCGAAGCGGTGCGCGCCGAAGCGCAGGTGAACGCCGTTCTCGATGAAGGTGCGGCAAGAGGCTTCCGGGTTTTAAAACTGTCACCGGTTACGCGCACCGGCAGACCGAACACCGATTATTACCAGGACAGATATAACGAATTGAATCAGGAACTTTCCGATTTACGCGCTCGCGAAGCGGTGTTGCAACTCAGGGTCAATGATATTTCGCGCCGCATCCTGATTAATTCGGGCACCGGGGATGAGTTTTACAATAACAGTTTGCGCGATGACAAATATGCTTCAACCGATGAATTGGAAAATGTCCGTTTGCGAACCGCCGACCTCAATCGCAAACTCGAAGAACTTCGCGAACAGGCGCGTGCTGTCGGGGTAAAACTCAATTAAATTCGTGATGATGTTTATTGTCTGATGCGGGCGACCCTAACGGTCGCCCTTTTGTATTTGAGAAAAACTTTTTTCAATCTGCTGATCTTTTTCAACATTTTTCCAACCATCAAGCCACTCGGCGTGTCGATTTAAACGTCTAAAAATTTTGTGTGAACTAAACCAAAAAGCGGTTCGTTTTAAGATTCGGAACTCAGCTTTCTCAATTAAAAGTTGAAATAATAGCGAATAGAATTGGAATTATCGTTAAGATGAAGTTTCTCGAAGCAATCGGTCTGGCGCTTTCAGCTATCAAGGCTCACAAGTTGCGGTCATTTCTGACACTGCTTGGCATTATTTTCGGCGTTGCAGTGGTCATCGTCGTGGTCTCGATGGTCGAGGGGTTTAATAATTATTTTGAAGAGAAAATCTCCGACCTCGGCTCAAATGCCTTCATCGTCGATAAGATGGGCATCATCACCAGTATGCAGGAATGGATGGAAAAGAGCCGTAAAAACAAAGATATCCGCCTCGATGATTTGAAAGCCATCAAAGAAAAGACCAACCCGGCAGTGGTTAAAGATGCTGCTGGACAAACCCGTCGTCGTGGCAACATTAAATATGATTCAAAATTATTGCAGGATGTTTTGATTCAAGGCGCGACCTCGAACCTGCTGGATATTGATTCCACCAAAGTCGAGCAGGGAAGATTTTTTACCCAGACCGAAGAAGACCATGCCGATGAAGTCTGTTTTGTCGGTTATGAAATCGTCAAACAGTATTTCCTTTCGGTTGATCCCATCGGCAGAGAGATCAAAGTCGATGGTCGTCCGTTTCGCATTATCGGCGTAGCCCAGGAAAAAGGCTCGGTATTCGGCAATCCCCAGGATAATTTCTTAATCATACCGATTTCGACTTATCAAAATATCTATGGTTCACGCGGCACCATCGCTTTGCGTGTGGCTTCGACCAGCAAAGAGACGCTTGAACGGGCGCAGGATGAAGTGCGGGTGATCTTGCGCGCCAAACGCCATTTAAAATACGAAGACCCGGACAATTTCGGCATCGTCTCATCGGAAGCCTTGAACGGCATTCGCGATAGAATTTTTGGAACCATCGGCATTGTCGCCGTCGGCGTGACCTCGATTGCTTTGGTAGTCGGCGGCATCGTCATTATGAATATGATGCTGGTCAGCGTAACCGAACGAACCCGGGAAATCGGTATACGTAAATCCCTCGGTGCCAAACGCGGCGACATCCTCAAACAATTTTTAGCCGAGTCTACGACGCTTTCATTGGTTGGCGGCGCGGCAGGTGTTGCCCTGGCTTACGGAGTTTCTAAAATCGTAACCTATGCGTTGTCCTTCCCGACTACGTTGCCGATTTTCTGGACAATGATAGCGCTCACCGTATCTGCCAGCATCGGATTATTCTTCGGTATTTATCCGGCAATGAAAGCCGCGCGTCTCGACCCCATTGAAGCGTTGAGAGCAGATTGATGAGGATACGGGATACAGGATTCAGGGAAAGAAAGTATGAAGTATGAACGATGAACGATGAACAACTACATAACGCATTCTGTTCACCGTTCAGCCTTCCGCCTTCATCGTTTCTTCTGCTCTGAATCCTGAATCCTGAATCCTTATAAGGAAGTTATGGACAGAATCATTAAACGACAGGATTTTCGTGAAAGCATCGCGATGGCGCTTGGAACTTTAAAAGCGCATAAATTTCGCTCGATTTTAACTGTGCTCGGCGTGGTGATTGGCACTTTGACGGTGATGGTGATTGCTGCGTTCATTGCCGGACTCGATAAGCAATTTCAGAAAGACATCGAAGTGTTCGGCACCAACACAATGTTTATTTATAAATTCGATCCGAGCTTTCACACCGGTCGCCTTTCTTCCGAAGAGCGCATGCGCAAACCGATTTCCTATGAAGACGCCATCGCCATTAAAGAACTCTGTCCGTCAGTGAAATACGTAGCCCCCTTTCTCGGTCCCGATATGCCCCCGAAAGTGCGTTATCAAAATGAAGAGTTGTTTGTAAATCAGGTGCAGGGAACCTTACCGGAATATGAGCGCATCGCTTCGGTTCATGTTGCCGAAGGACGATTTTTTAGCGAAATTGAAAATCAGCACAAGGTTGAGGTGTGTGTGATTGGCGCAGACATTGCCGATAAATTTTTTCCCGGACAACCGGCGTTGGGTAAACAAATCAATGTCGATGATAAGCCGCTGACGATTATCGGCGTGTTACAAAAGCAGGACTCTTTCTTTATGAGCGAAAACGATGGTGGCAATCAAAACCGCGCGGTCTATGTGCCGTATCAAACCATGAAGAAAATGTACCCGCAGGAAGACGACCATTTCGTGATGGCGCAATCCGAAGACGGGAAGTTGTTGACCGCCATTGATGAGATTCGCGAATTGCTGCGCCGCCGTCGCAATGTCGCTTATAACAAAGACGATAATTTTGCCATCACCACGCCGGACGCGATCACTGAAAAATTCCATCAAATCACCGGCGGCATTGCGATTTTGATGTTTGCGATTTCCAGCGTCGGCTTGCTCATTGGTGGTATCGGGGTGATGAACATCATGCTGGTGAGCGTCACCGAACGCACCAAAGAGATTGGGGTTCGCAAAGCCATTGGCGCGCGACAGATTGATATTATGCGGCAATTTTTAATCGAAGCCATGACGCTTACCGGCTCTGGTGGATTATTGGGTATTGCCATCGGTTGGTTGCTGGCGATGCTGGTGAATTTAATCTTGCCGGTTTATGTGCCGATGTGGGCGCCGATTGCCGGAATCACGGTTTCGTGCGGCATCGGCTTGGTTTTCGGTTTATGGCCCGCCAGAAAAGCCGCGCGCCTCGACCCTATTGAATCGCTCCGGTACGAATAGCTGTTCTGCTGAAAAAAGAGAAGGTGAAGATTGCAGTATTGAAAGAATCTTCACCTTCTCTTTTTTGCAAATTCCTATTACTTCCTTTTCTTTTATGCGTTGAAAATCCTGCGCTGCCTGTCTCATTCAGAAAATCCGATGCGCCGCAACAGGGATTGATAGCGCGGATCGGAATGCAGGGGAGCGAAATACGGCGAGTTTTTGACGATGCCCATTTCGGCGCTGCGTTGATTGTAAGCCTTCTCCAAATAGTTGAATGCAAGTTCCGGCTGACCAAGCTCGGCATAGGACCCCGCGATGAAAATTAGCGAACTATACTTGCCCTGCCTTTGATCTTGCAGTCGTTCATCCAACCTCTTTTGAGCAATGCCCTTCCAGCCGCTTTTCTCAAAGGCTTTTCGGTAAGCCAAGACCTGCGCATCGCTCCTGCCGCCAAGCATCAGGGTTTTGAAATATTCTTCGGCAGCCGCTTCTTCTTTGCCTTGAAACAGGTAAAGTTCGTAGAGCCTTTCATGCCCGAAAGCAAAGTTCGGATCCATCTCTACAACTTTCAGGGCTTGCGTCAAAGCTTCATCCGCATATCTTGCGTTCCAAAGAATAAACGACATATCGGCATTGATAACCAGATTCAACGGGTCAAGTATTTGCGCCTGTTTGATTGACGCTACGGCTTCTTCATGTCGCCCGGTCATATCCATCTGGAAGGCTTGAACGTGGTAGGCTCTGGCAAGTCCCGGATTGAGGGCAATCGCCCGGTTTATCTCTCGTTCCGCATCCGCCCACTGCCATTCCATTTGATAAACGTTGGCGAGAGCCGTATGAATTTCCGCCAACTGGTCATCTATCTCGATTGCCCGCAAGGCAGCCGTTTTCGCTTTCGGCAGCACCTCTGTGGGATCAAAAGGTACGTGCCAAATGCCTTGAATATAACTATCCGCCAGTCCCGCATAAGCCAAAGCATAATTCGGATCAAGGGCAATTGCCTGCTCGTAATAGTCGACGCTTCGCCGTATGCCTTCAGAGGTTCGCTTGTTCCAATAAAAACGCCCTTTCAAATAGGCTTGATAAGCATCAACATTGCTGGTGTAGTGTTTCGACGGCTCGGCATCTTTGCAAAATTTGACGCGCAATCCGGCAACCACGCTACAGGCGATTTCGTCTTGAACCGCGAGTATATCGTTCAACGCGCGGTCATAGTTGTTGCCCGACCAGATGACGCTGCCATCCCGTGTATTCACCAGACGCACATCAACGCGAACCGTATCGCCATTTTTGCGAACGCTGCCTTCCAAAATCGCTGCGACATCCAGTCGTTTGCCAACCTCTCGCGGGTCAATATCCTTGCCTTTTAAGGTGAATACGGAATTGCGCGAGATAACTTTCAAACCGTCAATCTTCGACAACTCTGTGATAAAGGTTTCGGTGAGTCCATCGCTGAAAAACTCCTGCGCTTCATCATTCGAGAGATTCTTCAATGGCAAAACGGCTATGGAACGAATCGCTGTTGACTGGGTATCGGGTTCGGCATTGCCAGAATTGCGGAAGCGCAAAAATGCCAGCGCCAGCAAACCAATAACCGCAATCAAACTCACGAAGGCGACGGCGCGATGTGAAAGTCTTGGCTCCTTTACGGGCGTCGCCGATGTCGTCACGGTTTGTTGATTGACTTCCGGCGGTAATGAATCGTGAATCTCTTCTTCGATGACCAGGCGCACGCCATGCATTTTTTCGACTTCAACGACGGACGAGCTTTCTTCGATGACCTCTTCGACCGCGCCAATGTAACGATAGCCGCCGGCATAATGCGTCTCAATAAATCGCGCTTGATTGGCGTTGTCCTTCAAGGCTTTGCGAATCGCGCCGACGCATTTTCTCAAGGTGTCATCGTAAACGTCGTGCCCCTCCCAGAACTCATCAAAGAGTTCTTGCCGGGTCACTACGCGGTCGCGGTTTTCGATGAGGTAAACCAGGACTTGAAAGGGGCGCGGGGTCAGATGAACCGGCGCATCGTCCAAATAGAGCAGGCGTTTGCCAGGTTCAAGGCGGTATTTGTCCAGAAGATAAACCTTATTTATCTGAACAACCATAATAACCTCCGGCAATCCTATTTTTTCCGTTTATTTTCCGATTCTTTTCCAGATTCGCGCTTCTTGATTTCATAGAATCGGGATTGTCTAAAGGGGCGCAGGCTTCAGTTTGCAGATTTCAGAAAGTTAAACGAACTGGAGTCTGTGCTGCCAAATAAAGATGGGCCGATTATACCAATTCATGGGGTTGAGGCAAACCACTAATGATTAAGAGACGAGTTGAAATTATTGCCTTCGAGCGCGAGCGAATCATCAAAAAACCGGCGCAGATGCTCTGCCCGATCTGTCGCCTGAGCAGTGAATTTCTCACCACTCGGCAAGCCAGCGCCCTTACGCAGGTAACGCCCAAAAGTATTTATCGCTGGCTCGCTTCGGGCAAGGCGCACGGGGTAAAGACTGCCGGTGGCGGGCAACGTATTTGTCGCCACTCCCTATTTCGTACGCTTCATGCAGAGGTAACTGCCGATCAAGATTTCCTCCATCGGACAGAAGAAAAAAATGACCTGACGCCAAACATTTATTCGATAAGTTGAAAGGAGCAGACCCTTGAAAAAATCTCTACGTCGCCCGATTAGCTTGATGTTGATATTGTCCATCTTGAGTATTTTCGTCATCCTACCTGCCAACCTTGAAAAGGTTCCGCAAATGATTGCCTTCGCAGATTCGCCGATGCCGAGCCTGGCGGTTGACGCAACAGCGCAAGGAATCGCTTTCAAGAAGATGCCGTTGCGGTTTGAGGCGAATCGCGGGCAGACCGACGCCGAGGTGCGCTTCATCGCCAAAACCTCAGACAGCACGCTCTTTCTGACGGCAAGCGAAGCCGTGCTGCGTCTGCCAAAGTTAAGGGAAACCCCGGAAACAAAAGATGCAAGGCGTAAAGCGATGCCTGAGGAGATCATCCATCCGGTTGAAAGCGCCGTGATTGGGTTGCGTCCCATCAACAGCAACCGCGAGCCGCGTATTATCGGAATTGATAAATTGCCGGGCGTGTCCAATTATTTCATCGGCAACGACCCGCGAAAATGGCGCGCGAATGTCGAAGCGTACGCCAAGGTCAAATATGAAAATCTCTATCCCGGCATTGATTTGATCTATTACTGCAACGAAGCAGGCGAACTGGAATATGACTTCAAAGTGGCTGTGGGAGCCAATCCTGGCCTGATCGCCATGTCTGTTGAAGGAGCCGATAGGGTCGAATTAGATCATGCATCGGGTGGTTTAATATTAAATACAGCCGTCGGTCGGTTGCGACAACACGCGCCGCGCATCTATCAAGAGATCAACGGCAAGCGTCAGGAAATCGCCGGACAGTACAAACTTGTAGCTCCGCCTTCAACAATCCAAAATCCAAAATCCAAAATCCAAAATCCTCTGGTTGCTTTTGAACTCGGCGAATACGATGAAAGCAAGCCTCTGGTGATTGATCCGGTGGTTGTGTATTCAACATTGCTGGGCGGCGCGGCAGGCAACTTCGATGGCGCATACGATGTGGCGGTTGACGCTGAGGGCAACGCTTACATTATTGGCACAACTCAATCGAGCGATTTTCCGACGCGCAATCCGATTGACGGAACGAAAGCCAATAACTCCAGCAACAAAGCGTTCATCAGCAAGTTTGCGCCGGATGGTTCGCTGATTTTCTCAACCTTTTTCGGCGGCAACGACAGCGGCAGTCGCGGCAATGCGATAGCCCTTGATGCGACAGGCGCTATCTATATCGCGGGCGCAACCGCCGCTTCCGATTTCCCTATCAGGAATGCTTTTCAATCAACCCAGGGAGGCAGCCTTGATGCTTTCGTTGCCAAACTCACTAGCGACGGGACAGGAATAATTTATTCGAGCTTTCTCGGCGGTAACCAAATTGATGAAGCCAAAGACCTCAAGCTCGACGCTCAGAATAATGCTTACCTTATCGGCACAATTGATGGGCGTGGAGCCACGAGCGTGACCTTTCCGACGGTCAATCCGACGCAGGCAAACTATGGCGGCGGCGACCGCGATATGTTTTTGTCGGTTGTTTCGGCAACCGGAACGAGCCTGTTGTTCTCTACTTTTTCTGGCGGGAATGGCGACGAGGAAGCGAGTTCGGTTTCGGTCTCATCCGACGGAAACCAGATAGTGATTGTCGGCGCAAGCGACTCGACAAACCTAACCACAGGCGGCATTGCTCTGCAGGCAACTGATCCAAGCTGTGACGAACTGGAAAACATACTACAAGCCTATTCTATTGGAGATTCCGGCTACACCGATGTTCGCGTACACCCGACTTTAGCTATCGCAGCTATTCAAAACAAACTACGTGACAGATTGGGGCGAGAGCCGACCTGTGTAGAAATACTAGAGGAATTATACGACAGAATCTCCCCCCCTGATCCACTTATGGGTCAACTTACGGGCAGTGCCGTATATCCTCCCGGTGGTAGCGGTCTGGTTAGCCCTTCTTCTGTAGCGCCTCAAGCCACCGGCGGCGGATACGACGTTGTCGTTGCGCCCGTTGATCAAAACGGCAATGGTAGCGCGAAAGGCATATTTGGTGGCAGCCGTGACGAATTTACATCCGCCTCGGCAAAAGATTCACGCGGGGCTATTTATATCACAGGCGATACTAACTCAACCGACCTGCCGACCGTCAGCCCGACCCAGTCCACGCCTGGCGGTGTAAACGAAAACGGCTTTGTCGTCGTCTTTGCCCCCGATACTTACGATGTGCTGTTTGCGACTTATCTAGGCGGCGACGGCGTTACCCTCCCGCAAGGCATCGCCGTTGACCCGCAAGGCAACATCTTCGTCTCTGGTATCGTCACTGATGGTTCGACCTTCCCGACAACCACAGGCGCGTTTCAACGCGAACTCAAAGGGAGCAACGATGCCTTTCTGGTCAAGTATTCGCCCGTTACCATTCCCACAGGACCGGATTTCTCGCTGTCGTTTAGCCAGCCGACCGTCACCACTTCATTCGGCAAGGTCAAAATCGCTGCCGACATCAACCGCACGGGCGGTTTCACTGGCAACGTCACCATCACTGCCGCGACCCCTCTGCCCAGAGGTATCGTTTTAGTTGGTGATTCGGTTTCGACAACGGAAAGCCGGGTAAATTTCAAATTAAAGGTGAAAGGCAGCGCGGCGCTTGGCCAACACCTATTAACCTTTCAAGCCAGAGACGATTCCGGTAGGACGCGAACCGCTACTCTGACTCTGATTGTTCAATAGTTGAGGAAATCACACAGGCGTGAAATTTATAATTGATGGTGAGCAGTAGCACAAAGATTTGCGCTGCTGCTCAATTCTTCTTTCGCTCGCTGAGAATTGCCCAGGTCACAAACCCGGCGATGGCTAATCCGAAAACTACGGCGATAAATAGTAAAAATAAAACGACCACAATAATCCTTTCGCAGTTGAATGCCGCGAACCGAATGTTTATAACGCCGATTGCAATTCAACCAGCGCGCGTCGCGCAAACGGTCGCGCCATCTGTTTACGCCAGCCCATCACAAAATCCGTGTTATCCAGAGGTCGGGCTTTCAGATAACAAGCCTCGGCTGCGGCTTCGATAGTTTCTTCAGTAAATGCCTGTCCGATTAAAACGGCTTCAGCATCTTTGACTTCAACCGGTGCAGGAGCGACACCGCCCAAAACGATATGCGCCGCTGCAATCGTGGCATCACTCGCGACTTCGACGGCGGCGGCAACTCCTAACACCGGAAAATCGAATGCCCCGCGTCGTCTGAGTTTTTTATAAACTGCATGTTTATTTTTCATCGGCGGAATATAAATTTCCGTAAGCAATTCATTCGCTTGTTTGTGCAGGTAATTGATGCCGTCATTGTTATAAAGTTCACGGGCTTCAACCACTCTTTCGCCTGCGCTTGAAACGAATTTCAAACGCGCGCCGAGCGCCACCATCACCGGGACTAAGTCCGAAGATTGCACCGCCCAGCACGTCGAACTGCCGGGCGCGACCCAACAGGTATCGCCGTCTTTTTTCATACAGAAGTTGATGCCTTTACGCCATTCATAATTCTGGTCGTAATAATTGCAGCGCGTATCTAAAAGCAGATTGCCGCCAATCGTTCCCATATTGCGAAGCAACGGCGTTGAAATGGTGCGCGCCGCATCGGCAACCACTTTGTGTGACTGATTGATTAGTGAACTTGCACAAATCTCACTGAGCAAAATGCCCGCGCCAATGGTTAAGCCCGATTCGCCGTCGCCTTTGATGGAATGCAATTCAGCGAGGCGCATCACGGAAATTACCGTCTTGGGCGTTTGTTGTCGCCGCTTCATGTTCGGGTAAAGGTCAGTGCCGCCTGCAACGAACATCGCATCACTACCGCAAGCGGCTTTTATTTTTACCGCGTCTTCAATGGTTTTGGGGACGCGGTAGTCAAATTTCGGAAGTCTCATCATAAGGATTTATTTCTCTTGATTGGGTTACTACCTTTTCCATTCTCTATTTTTCAAGCCTGATCGAATTTTACCTTTTCGTATATTCGAGAAAGACTGAGTGTGATTTCAAGTGTGGGTAACTTAAGAGTGTCTTGCAACCCGTCGCTTTCGGATAATATCCATTTGTTAGTTTCCTGTTTAAAATAGTGATCAATATGCGGAGTATGTTGTGAAATCAATAAATACTCTTTGAAAGTTTCCAGCTTTCGATAACGGAAAAACTTTTCCCCTCGATCATAGGCTTCAGTTGAAGGTGAAAGAATTTCCACGATAAGCAATGGGTTGAGCAAATTATCTTTGTACTTATCGCTATAAATGGGATCGCCACACACCACAACGGCATCAGGGTAAGCATACATACCGTGCTTGCTGAGGTCTATTTTCATATTGCCCGTATAAACCTGGCAGGGTTTCTTTTGGAATTGGACGTTAAACTCAGCAATCACATTTGCTTCAATCAGAATATGCGCCTCACTGGCTCCTGCCATGGCGAATATCTCACCATCTAAATATTCGCTCTTATATTCGGATTGACGTTCCGACTCTAAATATTCTTCAGGAGTAAATAGTTTTTTGGGATTCGATGCCATGACTTTTCCTCTATTCCGCCTTATTCCACAATTCCGCTAAGATGTCTTGCCCGTTTTCGATCACAAAAGGTTTCTTACCGTTTGCCGGTTGCCAGCCAAGTTGTAATGCCAGTCGAATCATCTTCGCCGCGTTTTTCGGCTCATGCAGGTTGATGCGCGGCGAAGTTGAATCATAAAGATTAATCGGCGCTCCCATATGCAGAGGTCCGCCGATCACTGGGTCTTCCCAGGTGATGAAATGCGCTTGCAGGGGGCTGTGCCGGTATTCGTGTATATAGGCTGTGAAGATGTCGTGACAGCGATAGCGATTGGCAGCCTCACCCGTCTTTTCATAGCCTGGCGCAAATCGCCACATATAAGTCATGCCATCAACAACGATCTTTCTCGACTTTCCCATAGCGTTCACTCTCTCAAATGCACTGCGGCGTTGGGCATTTCTTTGCCGTCGCCGCCCTCAAGCGGAGTTAAAACTTTTAAGGGATTGCCCCAGTCAACTGTCGGAACCGCTTTGGGTCCAAAGCGCCCTTCCTTGCCTTGGGCTTTTGCCTTGAGCGCCGCCAACACTTTTTCAGGGGTCGCGGGGATTTCATCAACATAAACGCCCACTGCATCATAAATTGCATTCACCACCGCAGGCATCACCGGCAGCAGCGGTCCTTGCCCGACCTCTTTTGCGCCAAATGGCCCGTTGGGGTCTGGGTCTTCAATTAAAAACGTTTTGACCTCGCACATCTCCATCGTCGTCGGACTTTTGTATTCGAGCATCGACGGGAATTTATGCACGATGTTGCGACTCGCGCGATAGACCATCTCTTCCATCAAGACTTCACCGAGTCCCATGTAAACGCCGCCTTCAACCTGCCCCATCACCAGCGCAGGATTGAGCGAACGCCCGATGTCATGACCAATCCAAATGCGTTCAACCGTTGTGATACCAGTCTCGGCATCAACCTCAACTTCGGCAATCGCTGCTGAATAGCTGTATGCCGGCGAAGGTCCCACTCCCGCGCCTTTGAACTTGCCGGGCGAACGCGGCGGCGTGTATGAACCGACGGTTCCCACGGTGCCGAATTTTGATTCTGCTAAAACCACGGCTTCAGCAAAACTCACGCCGTGTTCAGGGTTTCGCACATCGAAAACCCGATGTTCTGCAAATGATAAATCTTCAACCGGCACATCGAGTTTTTCGGCAACCGCTTTAGCTAAAATTTCACGGGCGCGTTCGGCGGCTTGCACAGCGGCGTTGCCGGTCATCAAGGTCACGCGGCTTGAATAGCTGCCCAAATCAACCGGGGTTAAATCGGTGTCGGCGGTCACGATGCGAATGTCGAACGGTTCAATGCCTAAGACTTCTGCGACTATGTAAGCGAGAACCGAATCCGAACCTTGCCCGATGTCGGTTGACCCGCACATCACACAAACGCCGCCTTGTCTGTCCAGGCGAAGTTGCACACCCGAATGCGGCAGGTTGTTCCAGTAAATCGGCAAGCCCGCGCCGCACAGGTACGAACTGCAAGCGATACCGATGCCTTTACCGTAAGGAAGTTTGCGGAACTTGTTTTTCCAATCACTCGCATCAACGATTTTATCAATGCACGCGCCAAGCCCCATCGAACCGATGCGCAGCCAGTTTGCGGTAATCGAGTTTGCCGGGGCGAGATGCTGGCGGCGCATCTCTGCCGGGTCGAGTCCCAGGTCACTCGCGATTTTATCGAGTTGAACTTCAAGCGCAAATCGCGGTTGCGGCGTGCCGTGTCCACGTTTCGGACCGCAAGGCGGTTTGTTGGTGAAAACTCTGGTGCCTTCAAATTTATAACGCGGTACTTCGTAGGTCACGGTTTGCAATGCGCCGGTATAAAAGGTTGAAGCTACACCATAACTGCCATACGCGCCGCCATCCAGGAAATTGCGAAAGTGCATGGCGGTAATCGATCCGTCTTTTTTGACGCCGGTCTTCGCCCACATCAAAACCGGATGACGCCCGCGATGACAATAGAAAACCTCTTCGCGGGTGAGAGTAATTTTCACAGGACGACCGGTTATCATCGAAAGTTTGCACACCGCGACTTCGTGATTGAACGGGTCGCTTTTGCCGCCGAAGCCGCCGCCGTTCGGTGTGGCAATGACGCGAATGTGCGCGGCGGGCATCTCTAAAACTTTGGCGAGCGCGCGGTGGACATAATGCGGCGTTTGCGTTGAACTCCAGAGCGTCAGTTTCCCGTCCGGGTCAAAATTGGCAAGCGAGGCGTGTTGTTCAATCGGCAGATGGGTGTTGCCTTCGTAAAAGAAAATGTCTTCGCGTATGTGGTCGGCTTCGGCAAAACCTTCATCCAGGTTGCCGAATTCAAGCGACACTTTTTTATGAGTATTACCGTGGTCGCCGTATTCGTGAATGCGCGGCTCATTGATGTTGAGCGCGTCTTCGATGGAGGCGATGGGTTGCAAACGTTCATATTCAACTTCGATTAAATCCATCGCCTCAAACGCCGTGTCCTCGTCAATCGCGGCAATCGCGGCAACCGGGTCGCCGATGAAACGGACTTTGTTTATGCAAAGCGTGTGTTCATCCTGACTGACGGGCAGAATGCCGTAAGGAATAGGCAAATCTTTGCCGGTTAGGATTGCCACAACCCCCGGAAGCGCAAGAGCTTTAGAAACATCTATATGTTTGATGAGCGCGTGGGGAATGTGACTGCGCAAAAGTTTCGCGTAAAGCATGCGCGGCAACGCGACGTCATCCGCGAATTTGGTTTGCCCTGTGCATTTCATTCGCGCATCCACTTTGCGATAGGGTTTGCCGACAACTTTTAGATTTCCGTTTCTTCCGTTCTTCATAATTGTTTTTTCGGTCGGTTGGTTTTCCTTCCGACTATATCAGAATGATTCAAGTTATTTCTTTGGCGATTTCGTTGATTTTTTTCCTGTCGATTTGGCTTGTTGAGATTGAACGGCTTCCATCGCTTCATCAGGGGTCAGTAAAAACTTTTTCGTCTTGGGGTTGACCAAGCGCAAAGTTTTTCCAGTGTCAACAATATCCAAGCCTGGTGCATTGCTTCTTAAGCGACCATTGATGATTTCGACCTCAACAAATTTTCCATCTTCAAGCCGATAGGCAATCAATGGCTCACTCAGGTAATCGGTTTCTGCCGTCGGTTTGCCGTCGCTTTCAGGGTAGGTAATTGCCGATTGATAGACAGGCAGGCGTACACTCATCATCCACCTCGTTTATTCCAGTCCGTAAACAACCTCTTGTGGAATCGTGACCGCTTCGCCGCGCATGCGGGCGGCGGCAAGTTCAACGGCTTCGTAAATTTTAATGTACCCGGTGCAACGACAGATATTGCCCGATAAAGCATCTTTGATTTCATCCCGCGTCGGGTGAAGATTTTTTTCGAGAAGTTCTTTGGCAACGAGTAAAAAACCGGGAGAGCAATAGCCGCATTGCGCTGCGCCTAAATCGGCAAACATCTCCTGCAACGGATGAAGTTGATTGTTGGCGCTCATGCCTTCGATGGTGAGGATTTCTTTGTCTTCACAATCCAGACCCAGTACCAGACAAGAGAGCACCGCCCGCCCGTCGATTAACACGGTGCAAGCGCCGCATTCGCCGAGTTCGCAACCATGTTTGGTGCCGGTCAGATTTAAATCTTCGCGCAAGACTTCGAGCAACGTTTTATGGGGAGCAAAAGCGACCTCCACCGGTTCGCCGTTCAAGTGGAATTGCAAATGCGCTTTCTGTTTTTTCAATTCAGACATAGGTTCGGATAACAATCCTTTTGCTGTTTAGAGATAATTGATTGCGGTGGTTTTTACACATCGTGTGCCATCTAAATTGAAAGATTACACCAAAAAATAAATAAATCCCAACCCGATGCTATTGACTTGAGCGGCAAAAAAAAATGGTGATAGTATTACTCCCACTTGGGCAATTATTCTTAGGCACTTAATCCAACCCAACGTTATCTGCAACCGGCAATAATTTTCGTCGGAGGTCGCATCAGTGGCAAATTTAGCTGTTGAAATTTTTCTTCGCCCCTTCACCGTCAATAAGCGAAAAACAATCGGTTTGTTTTTAAGCGTTGTCTGGCTTCTGTGGTCGGGGCAATCCAGTTTACCGGCGCAAACTCAGGCACAGAAAAAAGCTGAAGCGATTGATGTGCAACCGCTTTCGCTCACCCAACCCGTAGAGCGCGACAAAAAAGATAGTGAAATCCATCGCTATTCGGTAACCCTTGCGGCAGGGCAATTCTTGCGGGTTTTTCTTTATGAAAACCAACTCAACTTAAAGATGACATTTTTTACTGGCGATAATAAAGAGATTGGTTACAGTCGAGGCTATGCGCCCAACCTGGCAACCGATGAAGGCTTTCTGCTTGCTCCGCAATCGGGCGAATATTTCGTCGAAGTGAGATCATGGCGACAGGAGAATAAATCAGGAAAATATAAACTGGCGGTTCAGGATTTACGCGCCGCAACTGAGCAGGATAAGACGAGAGTCAAAGCCGGCATTGTCATGGGTGAAGCCATTAATTTATTACAGACCAATAATAATGAGGTCAGGAAAAAAGGCATCCCCAAATATGAAGAAGCTATCGGCTTATTCCAGACGGTCGGTGATCTGTATGGTGAAACCATTGCCAACCTTGATTTGGGAACATTGCACCGGGCGATTTTAGAAACCGAAAAAGCCCTCGTCTATTATCAAAAGGCGCTTGAACTCAGTCAAAAATCCGGCGACCGCAGACTCGAATCGCAAGC
Organism: Acidobacteriota bacterium; assembly: GCA_040754075.1. Classification (NCBI taxonomy): domain Bacteria; kingdom Pseudomonadati; phylum Acidobacteriota; species Acidobacteriota bacterium. The sequence continues at coordinate 51,343 of JBFMDH010000007.1, read as the reverse complement.
CAATTACCGTTTGCAAGAGCATTTCTTTATCACCGGCGACCATCGAAAAGCGCTGGAATACAACTTTAAATACCTGGAGTTTTCGAGACAACTCGGCAGCCGACAAAATGAAGGCGTGGCGCTCAATAACCTCTGCGCCAATTACAATCTATTAGGCGACCAGGACAATGCCATCGACTATTGCCAGCAGGCTTTGAAAATACGGCGTGAAATAAATGATGCGGGGGTTGTGCAGACCATCAATAACCTTTCGGCAATCTATAAAAGCGTCGGCGAACCGTTTAAGGCGCTCGAAGGATTCAATGAAACCCTGGAAATCTTTCGCCTCAGAAAAAGTCGATTATCGGAAGCCTTCGCGCTCAATAATATTGGCGGAACCTATGAAAATATGCGGGATTTTGATAAGGCGTTGGTCTTTCACCATCAAGCCCTGACAATTTTAAAAGAGGAAAAGGACACTCGTCAGCTATCCACTGTGTTTAACAGCATCGGGGTTTCGCATTATCAACTTGGCGAATATGAAAAGGCGCTGGACTTTTTTCAACAGGCTTACGATTTATATCAACAAAATAAAAACCCCTGGTATGCCAGCACTACACAAGGAATGATCGGACTCACTTATCACATGCTCGGCGACCGGCAAAAAGCCATAGAGCAATGTGAGCAGGCGCTTACCATCAAACGGTCTTTAGGTGATCGGGTCGGGGAAGGGCGAATCCTGCGTTATCTTGGAACCATCAATTATGCAGCGGGCAATACGGCGAAGGCGCTTGAGTTTTACAACCAAGCCTTGCCCATCGTTATGGCAACCGCCAATCCACTGGATGAAGCGATTGGACTGTTTGCTATTGCCCGTATTCAAAACGAATCGGGAAATATTGAGGCGGCGCAGACCAATGTAGATAAAGCCATCGCGCGAATCGAATCCATTAGAAGCAAGATTGAGATTGATTCGGCACGAACATTATTTCTTGCATCCTTGAAAGATTTTTATGATTTAAAAGTTGATTTACTCATGCAATTGCATCAACGGGATGCGACCAAAGGTTATGACGCATTGGCGTTTCAATTTGTTGAAAGGGGACGCGCCCGAACCTTGCTCGATACGTTGGCGCGTTCGCGAATCGATTTACGAGCCGGTTTGGATGCCGGAATGCTCGAAAAAGATAAGGATTTACAATCGCGTTTATATCAGGCGAGTCAACAACTGCAAAAAGTGCTGAACGCCAAACACACCGGTGAACAGTTGGAAAAAGCGCGAAAAGATTATGAATTGGCAAAAATTCAAACCGATGAATTTCAGGCGAAGTTGCAAAGCCTCAGCCCGCGTTATGCGGCGATAACCAAGACTCAACCACTGACACTTGATGAAATCCGACAACAATTGATTGATGATGATACCTTGTTGCTGGAATATTCGCTTGGCAAAGACCGCAGTTATCTGTTCGCGGTTTCGTCAAATGTGCTCAAAGTCTTTAACTTGCCAAAGCGTTCCGAAATCGATTCGGCAGCCAAGCAGGTTTATGATTTGCTCGCGGCGCGAAACAAAGTAGTGAAATTTGAAACCGTTGATGAACGTAAAGCGCGAATCGCCAAAGCCGAATCCGAATATGCACAGGCTGCGAATGGGCTTTCCCGGATGATCCTTGCGCCCGTCGCCTCACAAATTCAAAACAAAAAGCTGCTGGTCGTTGGCGATGGCGCGTTGCAATATATTCCGTTTGCCGCGTTACCCGTAGCGAAACCGGAAAGCAGAAATCCCAACCATAAACCAACGGTTGGGTATTTAGGCATCACCAATGAAATCGTGAGCCTCCCGTCGATTTCTACGCTTGCAGTGATGCGGCGAGAATTGAAAGACCGAAAACCTGCGGCAAAGACTATCGCCATATTTGCCGACCCGGTTTTCGATAAAGCTGATGAGCGATTGAAATCAGCCCAGGCGAATCGCAAAGGGTTATCAAACATGGTTGCGCAATCTCGCGGCATTACTCTAGCAGAGGAAAATTCGCTAAAAGAAAAAAGCCATAAACCGGCAGTCCTCGATAACGAAATGACCCGCGCGATGGCTGATGTTGAGATGAGCAATGAAGGTTTGTCATTGCCGCGCATTCCTTTTACACGCAAAGAGGCGATGGTTGTCGCATCTCTGGTTGCCTCAACCCAACGGAAAGCGGCGATTGATTTCGCGGCGAATCGTGAGACGGCAACCAGCCGCGAGTTGAGCGATTACCGCATCATTCACTTTGCCACTCACGGTTTTTTAAACACCGCGCACCCGGAACTCTCAGGCATTGTGTTGTCGATGGTCGATGAGGGCGGCAATGAGGTAAACGGCTTTTTGCGGGCGCATGAGATTTACAATTTGAAATTGCCTGCGGAATTGGTGGTGCTCTCAGGATGTCGAACGGGACTGGGCAAAGAAATACGCGGCGAGGGATTGGTGGGACTGACGCGCGGGTTTATGTATGCGGGCGCGGCGCGGGTGCTGGTGAGTTTATGGGATGTAAGCGATGAGGCGACCGCAGAATTTATGGGACGGTTTTATCGAGCGATGCTCAAAGAGGGGATGAGCGCGGCAGCGGCGTTGAAAGCGGTGAGAGCCTCGATGGCAAAAGATAAACGCTGGTCATCACCCTATTACTGGGCAGCTTTTGTTTTGCAGGGCGAACCGAAATAGTGAAGATTAAAAACGATTGAGGTTGAGAAAGCGGTCATTGACCGCGCCCCAACCAACATCGGGTAAATTCAAGCAATCATTTCGCTGTTGGGTAATCATCATAATCATCAAGCCCATTGCTGTAGTCAGGATTTTGAGCATTGAAATAAAAGGCGAGGCTCAGCGGGCAATAGGCAGTAGGAAAATTAAACCCCATACCAATATGGGCGTGTAACCTCTACAGTCCTACTGCTTATTCCCCGCTGGATGTTTAGCGGCTTTTAGAGATTCTTCCAACAGGTCGTTAATAATTTTTTGCGCAACCTCTGCGGGCTGACCTCTATAGCGATTACCTGAACCGCCGCGATTGGCAGGGAAGAGCACAAAGCCTTTGGCATTTGCCAGGCGCGCAATCACCGAAGCTTGCGAATCATTTGGAGTTTCACGAATATCAGAAATTTTTAAAAGGGCATCGGCTTTGTTCAAATCGTTCGTAAAAGCAAAGCGATTGCTTGCAGATAACCCTTCAATCAAACGGGTGCGCAATTCCTGACAGTGCGCATCGTCGCAGGAGATTTGAATGCCAATCAGTTTGATTTCGCTTAATGCCAGACCACTCACCGCCGGTTGCGTTGAACGGGTTCCCGGCTTTACTGCATCCGCATCTTCCGGGTTAGTTGGTTTGCGGTCAGAGGCTATTAAACGGTCATTATCGGATTTGCGAGGCTTCTGCGGCTTTTCTTGTTTATCCTGATTTTGAATCTTCCCTGAATTTGGCTCATCTCGATTATCTGCCTGTTTGCTATCCGGTGATTGATTGGGCGTAACTTCAGGGTTTTCCGGTTGCGGAGAAGATTGATTGTGATCTGCCTGTTCCAACGGTCTTGGGTCGCCTTTGATCGCAAAGAACCACACGCCCAATCCAAGCAGCGCCACCAGCATAAAGGCGAGCGCCGGTTTGATTACGCCTGCCAGATTATTGATTCGCAAGGCATCACCCAAACGATTGATGCGGTGATTAATTGCAAGTGCAGCGGCTTTGAAGGCGCGCGTCTCACGATAATCGATGTTGAGAGTTGAGGTTTCAACTTCTCCATATTGGTCGATTTTGTGGGCTTGGGAAAAGGTGATTTCCTGACCGCCTTCAAGGGTGATGGTATTTTTGCTTGTCGGCTGGTGCGCCTGAATAAAACAAGAGGCAAGCCGCACCTCCTCATTTTTGGAGTTGCCGATAATTTCAATCAGTTCCGCGCCCTCTGCGATTTCGACCTGGAGATTGCAAACCCGTTGCAAATCAATTTCGCCCATCAATGCGCCATCAACTACCACTTTAAGCAGACCTGCTGAAAATCGCTTGCGGCGATGAGCTTGTTCGTCAAGCGATGATTTAATCGCTTCCAACTCATCGCGACCGAATGTCGGTGGGTCGTTGCGATGATTGTCGGTTGCGCTTGTGGATAAATTAAAGTTCGGGATTTCGAGGCGATCATTGGGAGGATTCAGTTTCAATGCTTTTACCAACCTTGTAAAACAATCTGGATGCAGAATCGTGTGGGTGCGATTGATTTCGATATGATGTTCGGCATCCGGGTCTTGACTATCAAATTCCAACTCTTTTAGGGAAGTGGCAAATGGGTTATAGCTTGACGGGATAACACAAGCCGTTGCCCAGGGCGTAAAATTATCCAGGCAATCGAAAACAAACCCGTTGAACTGTTTGGATGAAGGGCGGGGTTCAAACCGTTCTTCGCCGCGATTGACTTTGATGAGATTGAGCAGGTCGCCGAAACGCTCTTTCATCTCCTGCATCAATCGACCCTTGCGTGAGCGATAGTAATAATCATCGCGGGCGCGCTCCGGGTCTTGCACCACTAAATTATAAATTTCCATGGCTTCAGCGGTTGTATAGTTGTGCAGCAAACGACTGATACCGAGCGCGACATAGAAAGAATTGCGTTTGAGGGTTATTTTCACCAGATGTTTGATGAAATGCGTAATCATGCGGCGTTCATCGAGCTTGCCCTCGCGCTCTTTCTCCTTTTCATAAGGTTCCGATTCCAGGTAAATCAATCGTTGTAAGAGATGTTTCTCATTATAATTAATTCGGTTTCTGGCTTTGCGCGCGGTGGTTCGACCCTGGGGTTCATAATACAATCGCTTGTCTTGCGCCTGAACCGCGACTTCCAATTTGTTCAACGCACTGGTGACAATTTGCAAAGCCAAGGTTTTGTCGCCATGAATGAAATATGCCAGACTAAGCGCCTGGTTAATGGTGACATCCAACAGGTCTGTTTTTTCCATACCGCTCTAGTCTTTTTCTCCAGCCTACAAGGTTGAATTACTTTGACTGTGAAAGTAATGACTCCAGACCATCTGCTTAAAAAAACGGTTGAATGGTAAAGTGTGCCCTCGTCCGCTTAACCGAAGGCAATTAATGGCAGTTCCACCCGTTAAGCAGCACCACCGAAGGCAATATAAGGTTAAAGAACAAGGGCAGGCTTTACCACTCCTATCAGAATAATTCCCCTTTTATCACGCTCGCATTATAGTGGAATGCCGCGCGTTCCAGCGTGGCATTTTCGGAAAAATGTTTAACCGTTTGGCGGTTCTCAAAATTCTTGTTGATGCAGGAAAAAAGGGGAACGCGGTTTTATACCTCCCTGATGAACGGTCTCGGTGTTCGCTGTTTTTTTACAGTAGGCGCTGCGCTTTGGTTGAGGAAATCCACGAATTTTATTGGCTTTTTTACCGCCTTTAAGCATAGCGACGGTTCAATTTAGACCGACAAAACTTCGGCGGAATTTATTATTGACATGGTATAGGTCGGATGTTAAAAGGTAGGTGCGGTTTATTTATCTCCCTTAAAATTGTTTGATGCCAAACAATATCGCATAGAGCTTGGATATAAACTGCTGCCCCTGCAACCGAAACCCGAACCTGTCGCATTCTGCTAGAAATCACCCCCAATACATTCCGAGAGCGCGCAGCCTTGAGATGATTCATTCCTCACTACGGAATCTCCGGGCTGTTTGATGAATAAGCTCTTGTCCTCGTTAGGTTGAATTTCACTCGCTCCGGTTGGAGCAGGAACTGGGATTGAATTCAAAATTATGTCGGCTAAACTCGGTGAAGCACTTCTAAATGAAAACCTCATAACGCCTCAACAATTGAAAGAGGCGCTCGACTATCAAAGAGTACATGGAGGCCGCCTTGCCTCAACCCTCGTGCGATTGGGAATGTTGTCGGACGAAGAAGTCACTGCCGTACTCAGCCGTCATTACGGGGTCTCATCGGTTAATCTCGATTTATTTGAAGTCGACCCGGCAGCCGTGAATCTTGTGCCACAAGAGACTGCCGAGCGTTATATGGTTTTACCGCTTTCAAGAGTTGGCTCGACATTGACTCTGGCGATGGTCGACCCGACCAATGTTTTCGCCATCGATGATATTAAATTTATGACCGGGCTATCGGTTGAACCGGTCGTGGTCAGCGAAACCACTCTGCAACTGGCGATTGCCAAATATTACGGCACCTCAAAAGAACTCGAACTTGCGCGTGTCATGGAAGACCTGGTAGCCGAAAGCACCATGACGCAGGATGAGTATGGTGATTTTGCCGACACCCTTGAAGAAGTCGAAGATGCCCAGGATGAAATCGACCTTGAAAATTTAGAGAAGATGGCAGATGACGCGCCGGTGGTCAAACTGGTGAACGTCATTCTGGTTGATTCGCTGCGTCGCGGCGCATCCGATATTCACATTGAACCTTATGAAAAAGAGTTGCGCGTGCGTTTTCGTATAGACGGCATCCTTTACAACATTATGAATCCGCCGATGAAGATGCGCGATGCCTTGACATCGAGATTGAAAATTATGTCGCGGCTCGATATTGCCGAAAAGCGTTTGCCGCAGGATGGGCGCATCAAAATCCGCGTGAAATTGGAGGGCCGTTCGCGTGAACTCGATTTCCGGGTTTCGACATTGCCGACGATGTTCGGGGAAAAACTCGTGCTGCGTTTGCTCGATAAAGAAAACCTCAGACTGGATATGACGCAACTCGGTTTTGAACCGCAGAGTCTGGAAAAATTTAAACGCAATATTAATAAACCTTACGGCATGGTTCTGGTTACGGGACCCACGGGTTCGGGTAAAACCTCGACGCTCTATTCGGCGCTGCAAAGTCTAAACACACCCGAAACCAACATTATGACCGCCGAAGACCCTGTGGAATTCAACCTCCAAGGCATCAATCAGGTGCAGATGAAAGAGTCAATCGGCTTGAATTTCGCAGCCGCTTTGCGTTCATTCTTGCGCCAGGACCCGAACATTATTCTCGTCGGTGAAATCCGCGACTTTGAAACCGCTGAAATCGCGGTTAAAGCGGCGCTCACCGGTCACCTGGTGCTTTCCACTTTGCACACCAACGACGCGCCATCAACGGTGAGTCGTTTAATGAATATGGGTATCGAACCTTTTCTGGTTGCGACTTCGGTGAACCTCATTCAAGCGCAACGCCTGGTTAGAAAAATCTGCAAGGATTGCAAGATGGAAATCCATACGCCGGTTGAAGCGATGATCGATGTCGGTTTCCCGGCAAGTGAAGCGGGCGACATCAAAACCTATAAAGGCGCGGGCTGTCAGACCTGCAATGGCACCGGGTACAAAGGGCGCGTCGGTTTATATGAAGTGATGGAAGTGACCGAAGATTTACGTGAGTTGGTGCTGGTCGGCGCCTCGGGTTTGGAATTGCGTCGTAAAGCGATTGATGAAGGAATGTTGACGCTTAGAATGAGCGGAATCGAAAAAATTCGTATGGGCGCGACGACCGTTGAAGAGGTTGTCAGAGAAACCGTGAAATAGGAGGCGGAGGCGGATTGCGGATTGCGGATTGCGGATTGCGAATTGGTTTATCAAAAAGCATAACCAAATCGAATCCTCAGTCCTGAATCCTGAATCCTGAATCCTATAAAAAAATGGCTGAAATCATATTAAGCGAATTACTCAGAAAAATGATTGAAATGGGCGGCTCAGACCTGCACATCACCACCAGTTCGCCGCCCATGGTTCGAGTTCACGGGCATCTACGACCGCTCGATTATCCCGAACTCACACCGGCTGAAACCAAACAAGTGGCTTATTCGGTTTTGACGGATGCGCAAAAGCACCGCTTTGAAGAAAATCTCGAACTCGATTTTTCATTCGGTATTAAAGGGCTTTCGCGTTTCCGCGCCAACCTGTTCAACCAGCGCGGCGCGGTTGGCGCAGTCTTTCGCGCCATTCCCTATGAAATAAAAACCTTTGAAGAATTGGGCTTGCCGCCGGTCATCGAAAAACTCTGCGAGAAACCTCGCGGACTCATTCTCGTGACCGGGCCAACCGGTTCCGGTAAATCGACGACGCTCGCTTCTATGCTCGATAAAGTCAATCGTATGCGACACGAGCATATCATTACGGTTGAAGACCCGATTGAATTTTTGCACACCCATAAAAATTGTTTAGTGAATCAAAGGGAAGTGCAATCCGATACTCATTCATTTTCAAATGCGTTGCGCGCGGCTTTGCGTCAAGACCCGGATGTCGTGCTCATCGGTGAAATGCGCGACCTCGAAACCACTGAAACCGCGCTGCGAATTGCTGAAACCGGTCACCTGACATTTGCGACCTTGCACACCAATTCCGCGTCATCGTCAATTAACCGTATCATCGATATTTTCCCGGCGCACCAGCAGGCGCAAATCCGCACTCAGCTTTCAATGGTTCTCGAAGGCATCGTCACCCAATCGTTGTTGCCGAGAGCCAATGGGCAGGGGCGTTGTCTGGCGATGGAAATTCTGGTTCCCAATGCGGCTATTCGCAACCTGATTCGCGAAGATAAAATTCACCAGATTTATTCGATGATGCAAACCGGTCAGGATAAATTCGGCATGCAGACTTTTAATCAATCGCTGGCGAGTCTGTATTTCAAAAAACAGATCACCCTGGAATTGGGGCTGGCGCGTTCATCAAATCCCGATGAATTACAAGACTTGATCAATCGGGGCGTACAGACTTTGCAAAACCCTGCGCAACATCAGCAACAGGTGCGTCCGAACGCCTCGAACATGAATGGCCCAACCGGCAGACCCTTAAGCCCGCTTGGTCGTGTCGGTAAATAAACGGTTTCTGATTTGATTATCGAAAACCACGTGATGTGTTGCTCCTAAAAAAACCAAAAACTCAGAAGAGGTGAAGGTGTAAAATGCCAACGTATGTATTTAAAGGTCGCAACCGATTTAATGAAGTCGTGGTCGGTGAGCGTGTAGCAACAGACCGAGGCGCGCTTGAAGGTTTGCTCAGGCGTGAACAAATTATTCTGACCAGCGCCAGAGAAAAAGGGCGCGACATCAGTTTGCCGAAAGTCGGTCGTGAGAAGGTTAAAGCGAAAGATTTAGCGTTGTTTACACGCCAATTTTCAGTAATGCTCGATGCCGGACTGCCACTGGTTCAATGTCTGGAAATTTTAGGGCAGCAGCAGGATAACAAATTTTTTCAGAAGGTAATTTTTCAAACCCGTTCCGATGTCGAATCCGGCAGCACGCTGGCTGACGCGATGGGCAGACATCCGAGAGTTTTCGACCATCTCTATTGCAATATGGTTGCAGCGGGCGAAACCGGCGGTATTCTCGATATTATTTTGCAACGACTATCAACTTACCTTGAAAAGATGGTCAAGTTAAAGAGCGACGTCAAAAGCGCATTGATTTACCCCATCGCGGTTATTTTCATTGCCATTGTGGTCATCTCAGTCATTATGATTGTGGTTATTCCGGCATTTAAAAACATTTTTGAAGGGTTGCTTGGACCTGGCGAAAAACTCCCCTGGCTGACGGAATTGGTGGTTAGCATTTCGAGTTTTATGGCGAGTTACTGGTGGTTGATCGGTATCGTCATCGGTGCCACGGTATTTGCCGGCAAAGCCTGGTATAACACCGACAGTGGTCGTCACGTCATTGACAATGTGATTTTGAAGTTGCCGATTCTGGGCGTCATTTTGAAAAAGATTGCGATTGCGCGATTCAGCCGCACCCTGTCCACCTTGATGAGTTCCGGCGTCCCGATTCTCGAATCGCTCGATATTACCGCGCGAACGGCGGGCAATGTCATCGTCTCGGAAGCGATTTTGAAAGTTCGCGCCGCCATTGAACAGGGGCAGACTTTTGTCGAACCGTTGAAAGCGACACAGATTTTCCCGGTAATGGTTTCGCAAATGATTGGCGTCGGTGAACAGACCGGCGCGATGGATGCGATGTTATCGAAGATTGCCGACTTTTATGAACAGGAAGTCGATGCGGCGATTGCCAACTTACTCAGTATGATGGAACCGGCAATGATTCTGTTTTTGGGTGTGACCATCGGTACAATCGTTATCGCGATGTATTTGCCGCTCTTCACGTTGATTGGCAAACTCGCGGGCGGAAAATAGGCAGCAATAAATCGAAGAACCTTCCGCATCCAATCGCCGCTTAACGGGCTGGCAGTTGGTTCTTCTCAAAAATAAAAAGCCGGTGTGGTGTTTGATCATCGCACCGGTTTTTTTGTTGTGTTTGCGCTGCTGTTTTACTGTCGAACACATTTATGGAAGAAATCAATACTTGGCGCAAGGCATTCTTGTATCGATATTACTTACGAGTCTCGAAATTAATAAACCAATCGCTTAAATCTTGAAATATTGGAGAAAAATAATTAATCCCGGTTGAAAAAAATCTGGCACGATGATTGCCCTTTTCCATTATGTAAAAAGGAGTGAAAAGCGTGGCAACTCAATTGGAAAAATTAAAATATGACAGTCGCGAAATGCCGTTTCTCACTTGTCGTCATTGTGACGGATTGAATGCCCTGGAAAGTTTTTTTTGTCGCTGGTGTGGAGAACAAATCAATGCTTCGGATTCATCTGTGCCCGTATCATCGCCACTTGATTCCGACGAGTCATTTAAACCGGCGGAGGTTTACACCACCACGCCCCTTAATCAACCCGCAAATCTGGCGTCTGTAAGCTTAAATAAAGAAGCTATAAATTTGCGCGTGTCGGGATATTTAATTCATTCATTCGTAGAAAGTTTGAAGACTACTTCATTGCAATTTCAAAGTGGTTTTGAAAAGGCGGCACTCGCCTTTTTAACCTTTATTCCCGTCTGCTTATTGATCATTTTGTTATCGCCGCTCGATGCCTATCTGGCGACGAAAAATTTTTTGAAAGGGTAAGATTAACCAGAACCCGGTAAGGGAATGGAGACTTTAAAAGTTGAACCGCGACCCTCGCCCTGACTTTCGACTTCGACCATTCCGTTGTGAGCTTCAACGATATGCCTGACGATAGCCAAGCCTAAACCAAGTCCATGATTTTTTTTGCCGGTTTCGGTTTTTGCCTGTTTATATTTTTCAAAAACATAGGGAAGAAATTCCTGATCAATGCCGATTCCCGAATCCTTAACAATCAAATGCGCAAAGCTCTGGCGATTTTCCAGTTTCAATTCGATGCGACCGCCTTCCGGCGTAAATTTAATGGCGTTTGAAAGCAGATTGGAAACCACCTGTTGCAACCGCTCAAAATCTCCTTGAACCGTTCCCACCGACGGGTCATAAGATTTGGTCATCATAATCAATTTTGCTTGTGCGGAAGGGAAAGCGGCTTTAAAGGCTTCTTCAATCACCTCGATGAACTTCACATCGACAATCTGTAAACAGAGATTGCCATTAAGGATGCGCGTGGTGTCGAGTAAATCTTCGATAATGCGAACCTGTAAACGACTATTGCGTTCGATAGTCTCAATGGCTTTGGCAATGTCTTCGGGTCTCAACTTGCCGCTTTTCAGCAACTGAATCCACCCGAGCATGGAATTTAACGGGCCACGTAATTCATGGGAAACCATTGCTAAGAATTCATCCTTTTGCCGATTGGCGATTTCCGCCTGCGCGCGCGCCGCGCCTTCAAGCAAGCGACGAATCCGTTCCTCTTCAAATCGCCGTTGTTGAATCGCATAACGAATCGAGCGTTCCAGTTGAGCCGCATTGAGTTGCCCTTTGACCAGATAATCGGCTGCTCCGGCATTCATCGCCTCAACATCGAGCGAGCGGTCACCTTGACCGGTTAAAAAAATGATGGGTATTTTGCAGTTTCTTTCGGTCGTCTGGCGCAGCAGTTCCAATCCGTTGTGAATGCCCAGACGATAATCGAGCAGGCAAATATCATAGGCATTACTTTCGAGCTTTCTCAGGGCTTCATCATAATCCCTTACCCAATCCAAGGTATACGCGCCCTCATAAATATCGGAAAAGAGGGCATCGGTAATTAAATAATCATCCTCGTCGTCTTCGACAAGCAGAGCTTTTACGTTTTCCATTGTTGTAAGACTTATCATGAAGTCGCGGTATCACTCTGAGTGGGTAATTCAACAACTTCAACCCAGTATTTACCCAGGGTTTTAATTACATCAACCAGACCTTCAAAGGTCACAGGCTTGGTGATATATGAACTGGCGCCTAAATCATAACTGCGAAAAATATCTTCTTCGGCTTTCGAGGTGGTCATCACCACGACGGGAATGCGGCGTAGAGCGGGATTATTTTTAATTTCTTTAAGTGCCTCGCGCCCATCTTTTTTGGGCATATTGAGGTCGAGCAAAATAATGCTGGGTCGCGGCGACTCATTGCCATCACTGTATTTTCCTTTATTCTCAAGGTAATTCATCAGTTCTACACCGTCTTCGACAAATCGGACGTCATTGAGCAAACGGCTCTCCTCAAAGGCATCCTTGGCTAAAACCCGATCATCCGGGTCATCTTCGGCAATCAGGATGACAATCGGTTTTGCGTTACTATCCATTAAACCAAACTCCTTTAATTTATCGGGAGGTTAATAATAAATTGACTGCCTTGGCCTGGGGTACTCTTGGCAATTATCGTTCCGTTGTGACGTTCGACGATTTTCCGGCAAACTGCCAACCCCATTCCGGTTCCTTCATATTCATTTTTATTATGCAGTCGTTGAAAAGGGGTGAAAATTCTCTCTACATAAGATTCGTCAAATCCAATGCCATTATCTGAAACGATGATTTGGCATTGGGGAACTGTCGCCGTAAGGTCTTCCGAGTCATTGGCGTTGCCATTCAATATTTCACCTATAATGTGGATGATTGGCGGCTCTTCGGGGCGATGAAATTTCAGGGCATTACCAATCAGATTTTGAAAGAGTTGACGCATCTGCAAAGGGTCGGCGGCAATTTCCGGCAACTCACCGACTTCAACTTTGCCAGCCGTTTGTTGGATACGCACCTCTAAATCCGATAACACCTCATCAACGGTTTGATTGAGATTGATGGGTTGAAACGGCTGGGTATGGGTTGAAACCCTTGAAAAGGTTAATAAATCGGTAATCAATCGGCTCATTCGTTCAGCGGCGTTCTGCATGCGATTTAAGTAATCCGTCCCCTGAGCACCAAGTTCCGGGCGGTATTTGAGCTTTAAGCGATCTCCAAATGCTTGAATCTTTCTTAAAGGTTCTTGCAAATCATGAGAAGCCACAAAGGCGAAATCCTGCAATTCACGGTTGCTGCGTTCCAGTTCAAGAGTTCGTTCGGCAACCGTGCTTTCCAGCTTTTCATTGGCAATTCTTAACGCATCTTCGGAGTTTCGTCGCTCTTTAAGAATTTGACTGAAGAAATAGTAAACCCCGAAGAGTAACAAAGAGGCTAAAATGGTCGTAACCGCAAAACTGAAATTGGCAGTGCGGATACTATCGGCAGATTGTTCCTGACGGATATTTAATAGATTGGTCTCCTCTTTGATCATCGTTTCAGCGGTACTATTGATTTCCTTCATCAAGCCTTTACCTTTACCGGATGCGACAAATTCTTTAGCCGTTTCATACCCGCTTTCCCACCGCCGTTTGACGGCTTCATCGGAATAAAGAAATTTCTCCTGAATATAAGTTTCGAGTTTGTTGATTTGCTGCTGTTGAAGCGGGTTATCGGAGGTTCGGTTGCGAATATTTTGAATGAGTTCAAAGGTCTGCGCTTTATCCTGCTCGTAATCATTGATGAAAAAATTATCTCCGGTTAAAACAAATCCGCGCATACTACTCTCGTTGGCAATGGATAACGCCCGTAAGGATTCCAGATAATTCATTACTTCCAGGGTAAGAGAAACCCTTCGTTCATTATCAACAATATTTTTCGTTGCATAATAGGAAACGTAGGCGTTGAGTCCCAGGACAACGAGCGCCAGCACAATAACCACTATCAATTTTTGATCTTTCAGCATTGTTCAAATCTGCCTTTATCGTTGGGATTGAACCAGGCAAAAATACATTTCGCTATGACTCCGACTGATAATTAATGATGGGTATAAATGAATCTGTAAAAATCATTCATTTCACCCGCTTTACGAAATAACTTTAAAATGGGTCAGCTTAATTTTAAAGACACCAAAAGCTATGCTTCAATTGAAGCATAGCTTTTGGATGAAATGGCTCTTTGATTTAACGCGAAGAAACCGTTGTTCGTATCGCCGAACTGATTCTAAATTCCGTACCACTGGTTAAATTTAAATCATCGCGTCCCTGTAAAATTACCGAGCCAACACCTGCGCCACCGCCAACCACAGCACCAACAACGGCACCTTCACCGCCGCCAAGGAGACCGCCGAGGATCGCGCCAATCGCCGCTCCGATGCCGGTGTTTCTCACGGTTCTACCGGTTTGTGAATCATCTTCTCTAACGATTCCTTCATTATCAAAACTCACTCGATCACCATTGGTTGTTCTAATCTCTTCGATGTAACCGTCGAAGTTGTAGCTTCTTCCGTTCTGCAAACGAATCCGGTCAAACTCAAGCGCCAATTCCGAACGTCCGGTTAGACGGCTGGCGCGATCAACCTTTGCCACATGTCCTTCAATTTCAGCTCCGGCAAATTGGCTAGGTGAAGAGATGCGCATGGTAAATCGATCTCCTACTCGTGCTTGTCTGGTGGTTATCTCATCATTGAGAATCGCCGAGAAAACGGTTCCGCGTGGAAATACAAAGCGATTGTCATCATTTATCCCGGGGCGATTGCGGTTACCGTCAAAAAGGTTAAGCTGCGCAATCTCGGAGGTTTTCCGATAAATACTTCTGGAGATGACCGGTCGATTCAATCTTTCGAGATAAATTTCACGAGTGACTCGCAAAGCATTGCCGTTTTCAATTCTTTCAAAAGTCACTGTGAAATCGCTTCCTCGATCACCTGTCGAAGCAATCACCAATTGATTACCTCTTAGGGTTGCAGTTGTGCGAACGGTTCTTCCATTAGGTCGGGTTTCGGTTTTAGCAATTCCATCGGCAATGAAATCAACTTGCGGGGAAGTCGTCGACGCCATCACAAACTGTCTGCCGGTTTGTTCAAGCGCAATCGAATCCGGCGGCGACAACCGTCGTTCGAGAACTCTGCGTATCCGCGCAGTATCGGAAATCGTCGATTGTCTGGCAGCTTGTTCGGCTAAATAAGCGACATTATCGCTTCGCGAAGTGTCCAAGGTGTAGGTTCCCATAAATCGCTGATTGCGATTATTGATATTTGCCTGATAATAAGGCGGGAGGGAATTGCGACTATCCCAAACCCAGGCGACGTTGTAATTACCGGCTAACCGGCGCAAATCAATGCGCAGCAAGTTCCAATCGCTTTGTGCTCCTGACAAATAATTATTCCTCATAAAGTAATCAATCGACCATCCTCGATTGATTACCTCTTCAACATCTGCTGCCACATCACGACGATCTCTGAATCGCTCCGCCAGTCTGGCGATTGCTACATCAAAATCTCTTACATACTGATTGATTTCATCCTCGCGTTGAGTACCGTTCAAACTGCTTCGATCAATCGCTTGATCAAGTGAACTGCGAAATTGCGTCGCTCGTGTTTCGATTCGATTTAAAAGATTTTGCATTTCTCTATCGCTGACACGATAAGCGCGTTGGGCGAATAACGAATGATTAAAACTCGTTAAAATTAAAAGAAATGCCATCAAAATATAAATGTTTTTACGATTATTCATTATTGATTCTCCTTTCCGTATCGATAGAATCATTCTGAGGCGATAAATAAAACCATCAGTAGCTTGATGAAATGGACGGGGCTAGAATCAAGATCATTTCAAATCAAGCTACTGAAAATTAATGATATTCAATAATGACATTCCCTATTTGGCATTAACGCCTTCCAAGTTTTTTTCAAAAATCCCAAAATATAAATGTCCTGATTTATCAACATAAATCAGCACCTCGGAATCCCCTTTCATTAAAATATGGGCAATTTCGAGATTTTGAAAAATCAGTCAAGTGGATGCCGCATTATAATCGGGCGGTTGTGCTCTTTTTTTAAACATACAAACCTCTTATTTAACCTTCACCTGAATTGGTTCAATTGTTCGTTCAAACAAAATATATTTCATTGAAATCAAAACCATACTTGAAAAAGGCAAGCCCCGTGCCCTTGCTCGAAAGGCTTTAATATCTGTTGTGAACCCAACCCTTAATCAGTTATGAGAGAGAGTTGAATGAGTTGAAAATTATTTGCTGCCAGAATTCAATGCAACAGCTTTGCAATGGTTTAATACAAGCTGTATGCAACTTTTTAACGGGTTTAAAAAGCCTCCCATCAATGCCAGCGGAATGGCTAAAAAGGGGACAATTTGCCTGGCACTTTGCTTGCCTCATAGGAAGGGAAATTAAAAGTGTTGAAGAGGAAGAGCTATGAAACAAGTGAGATTAATCAAACGAGATGAACGCCCGGAAGAGAAGCCTGTCGTTGAAGAGGTGGGAAAACCAGACCATTCTAAAATTAATTTAATGATGAATACGGTTCGAGAGTGGGTGGAAAAAAATCGTTCGACCCAAGCCAAGAGTCCGCGAAAACAATTTAGCGCCTTGTTTTCGGGTTAAATTTATCAAACGAGGTCGCCGAAAAACTTGAGGATTGGTTCTTTTCAATACAGCAGTGTTTGATAATCAGAGTCGTATAGTTCTTTTTAAGTACACCATAATAAAAAAAATTCCAGGTCAAATTAATTTGAAGCGGACTAATGTCTAAATTGTCGGAAATATTTAACTGAAAAAGCAGGTCTATTTAATGGCACAATCATTGCCTTTAAAATGACAGGGAAGAAGAGGATGGATGCTTCGATTAGGGGGAGCCATTTCATCTTCCTCCCTTCCCTTAGATTGAAGAGGTGGAGAATCATGGCGGACAGTAATGCAGCAAGTGGCGCAATGTGGGCACTGGTTACGGTAATTTTAGTTTTATTGATTGTCGCTGTACTTTATTTCAGTGGCCTTTTTAATCGTAAAAAAGAGATTGATATCAATGTTGAAACACCAAAATCAGGAACGATTCTCTTGATGGGGGAAACCCGTTTTTCTTTCCTGAGGCGATGAAATCAAAATTATTAACCTGTCAGCTTTCCCCGGTCTCCGCCTTAGAATTGACCGATTCGCTTTAATCTCAAATGAACTGGTTTATTTGGTCTTACACGCGTTTTGTTTTATCCTTTCAATTATTCCCATTTATAAGGAGGTAGTAATGAATACGCAGCGGCTTTACCAAGCCAAACAATTTAATCTTAGTGGACTGAAAGGAATTTCCGATGCAACTCTTGAAATGCATTTCAAACTTTATGAAGGTTATGTAAAAGAGACCAATCGGCTATTGGAAATTACTGATGAGTTAAACCGGGTTGAATCCAAAACTGATGAACAAAATGTGATTTATTCTGAAGTGCGTCGTCGGTTGGGATTTGAGTTTAATGGAATGGTTTTGCATGAATACTATTTTGATAATCTAATGAAAAACGGCACCGGAGAGCCTGAGAAAAACTCGCGCTTCTATCATTCGGCGGTTGATACCTTCGGAAGTTTTGAAGCCTGGAAAGGGGATTTCACTCGTGTAGGAAAAATGCGAGGCATTGGTTGGGCAATCTGTTTTCAGGACCCGCTCAATGGCAGCCTGGTGAATGAGTGGATTACCTTACACGAAATTGGCAACCTGGCTGGCAATCGCCCGATTCTGGTCATGGATGTTTGGGAACACGCTTTTCTACTTGATTACAAACCCGCCGAAAGACCCAAATATATTGAAGCCTTTTTTTCCAATATAAACTGGCAAATGGTCAACGACCGCATCGGTGAGCCGGTGATGATTAGAGGTAAAAGCGCCCAATAAGATAAAATCGGTAAAAGAAAGGGAAGCTGCCAGCAGTTTCCCTTTCCTGGTTTATTCGTTTTTGGGTGTTATTTAAACAGAAGTTTTTCGATGCGCCAGCAATCGCAAAAGCCCGTTAATCGCGAGGTGCAGTAAAATATAAAAAATCAACGCAAAAATAAATGAAAGTCTTAATTGAAAGCGTCCGCTCGCGGGGTCTGCAATTAAGCGTTTAAATGGCGCAAGAACCGGGGCGCTTAGCGTATCAATAAATTCCCTAAATGAATTTCCCTGGCGAGCGCCCAGCAAATCGAGAAAAATTTCTAAAGTGATCAATCCGTATATTAAATAAAAAACATAATCAACAACTTGTGAAAATCTGGCGGCTCTGCGAGCTTTTTCAATTTCTGATTCTGTCGATTCAACTTCGCGCATGGCTTTGCCCCGTAATTGTTCGCCAACCTGAGCGGCACGCGCCTCATCGGTTGATGAAAGCTGTTCGGCATGACGTGAAATTTCAGAATTAATTTCGTTTCTTACATCGGCTTTAACAGCTTCGTGTTGCAACAACCGCTGGTTCTCATCAACAGTCACTTTTTCGCCCAGCTTATCCATAATCGTTGCTCCTTATTGGTTAAAAGCCAGCTAAATGTACCGTCGGCGAGTGAAGAAACTGATAATCGCAACAAACAGGGCAGCGCCGACAATCGACCAGACAATGGGGAAGGTGTATCCGCCGATATTCACAGCAAAAAGTTCTTTCAGTCCCAATAGCCCACCTAACCACATTCCAAATAAAGCCCCAATAAAGCCGATGGCAATGGTTGTTAAAAGACCACCTCGACTAAACCCAACGATTGCCTGTCCAATTGCCCCGCAAATGGCGGCAACTAATAGTAGAAGTAAAAAAGAAAGCACCGTCATCTCTTCTCCTTTCATAGCCTGAAAATAAGAGTGCGGTCTTTCGTAAAATCGTTCGGGGGATAAAGCCCTTTGGTTTTATCCACTATTCCGGTTACGTTTTAATCGACTGACCGCAGTTATTCAAAGAAGTTAAACCACGGTTCTTCTTCCTGAAAAAATTTGAATTAAGAAAACAATTAAGGCTACAACCAGCAACAGGTGAATCAAACTTCCACCAACATTGCCGATGAACCCTAAAAGCCAGAGAATTAAAATCACCATTAATATCGTCCACAACATATTTTGTACTCCTTAACAATATTCAATTTTCATCTCGGCAATCGTTGTGCCAGTTGTTTAGGCGATTGAATGTCTTTGCCTAAGCTAATTCTTAACTGCAACTGGGATTAAGCGTGTCTTGAAAATGTACGAATTGTACTTAATAAGTTCAGCAATCGGTTCAGGTAACTACTCTTGAAGGGAAAATGCGAGTATTTCTTGAAGTTAGAAAGCAAAATAAGTGGAATGACTTTTGCAGAAATTCAATTTTGGATTATTGGAGAAAAACATGCGAATGAAGGCTTCAGGGAAGCGCAGCCCCCTAACCGCATGACCCTGATTAAAATTCTATAAATAGTGATTAGGAAAATAAGCATTGAGTTGATTGGTCAAGATATTTTCAACTTGGATTTTTAAAATTTCAAAAGCGACTGAATCGAGATAGCAAAAAGGTAATGGTTTAGATGATTAAAGTAAAAAAATATCGTTACCTAATCACGAGGGATTAGAGAATGAAAAGTCTTTGATTGGTTAAGGGGAAAGATTAGCTTTTAAAAAATCAAGCTTTAGTGCGACAGCTTCCTTTAACCAATCAAGCGTTATGCGATTGAAAGTTATTGTGATGAGTATCGCGAATCCAGGGATTGATACACGGTTAAAGGCAATCTCGATTACTATCGGACTGTTAGTGATGATATTGTCGTTGATTGCATTTCAAGGCTGGTTCCTCCAGATCATTTTTCAAGCCAGAACCAATCTTTTTAGCCCGATTGCCGGTTTCTTTGCGCATTTGGATGTTTTTACCATAACCTGTTTATTCTTGTCCGGCAGCTTTTTATTGCTCAATCAGTTTTTGGCGTCCAGTCAACTTGCAGAGCATCTCCAGTTCACCTTTCAAAGGGGGTTAGCGACTTTAATTACTCTGGTTGCCGCCGGATTGGTATTTCTGGGTGGCTATCAGGGAAATGTAAAAGTAATGGGGAATCCTTCAACCAGTTTGGAGTCCTCTTTAAGCATCAAGTTACCGATTAATCTAACCTTGAGTTTTTTCATTTTAGGGGTCTCCTTATTGACGATTGATGTTGAGGTGGGAGAAGGACAACGACCGGCGCAATATCTGGCGTTTGTGGTACTGGTTCTCTCATTTTTTGCTCTGCTGGGTGGGTGGTATGAATTTACGTTTTTGGGCAATTCTGCCGCCTATACGATCAGCATCACGTTTATCGCTTTTTCGCTTTTAGCTTTATCAATTGCGGTGTTTTGCCTTCGTCCGAATAAAGGCATACTGGCAATTATGAGAAGTGAAAGTATCGGCGGGGTAATGGCGCGACACCTGTTTCCATCGGCGATTATTATTCCTTCATTGCTTGGCGGATTGATTTTTCTTGGCATCCAAGCCGGTTATTTTGATGCGATTTTAGGACTGGCATTATTGGCGGTCACCCAGATCGTTATTTTTCAAATGATTTTCTGGCGAAACTCTATTCTGATACACAAACTGGACACCGAGAGAAATCAAGCCAGAGAGGAATTAAACCAGGCTTATGAAAAATTGGCTGTGCGGGTCAAACGCCAGACTGCCGAAATCGAAGTAAAAACCAAGGAGTTAACCGAAGAAACTTCTGCAAGACAACAAGCGCAAGCCGATTTAAATATTCAAAAGGAAAAGGTGAATCGCCTGAAAGATGAGTTTCTTGCGATTATTTCTCATGAGTTGCGTTCGCCCTTGAATTCCATTCTGGGCTGGGCAACCTTGTTGAGAGGTGGAAAACTGGATACGGCATCGGCAACCCGAGCGGTTGAAATTATTGAACGTAGCGCGCGCTCTCAAAGCTTACTGATTAATGATTTGCTGGATGTTTCATTAATTATTTCGGGGAAGATGCGATTGGAGTCGGTTGCGATTGACCTCAAATCCATTGTGACCGAAGCCGTTGAAAGTTTACGACCGATGATTGAAGAAAAGAAACTGGATTTACAAATTTCGATGATGGAAAACCCTGCAAAAATCATGGGAGATGCGGAACGTTTGCAACAAGTCGTCCGCAATTTATTGTCCAATGCGATTAAATTTACACAGGCATCCGGGCACATTGAGATAAAACTATTGGATAGCAGAGACCAAATTATGATTGTGGTTGCTGATTCGGGAATCGGCATTCAGGAAAGTTTTTTGCCGTTTGTTTTTGATCGCTTTCGTCAGGCGGATAGTTCCCATACGCGAAAATTCGGCGGCTTGGGTTTGGGGTTGGCGATTGTTCATCATCTGGTTGAACTCCACGCCGGGACAATCAAGGTTGAAAGCGCCGGCGAAGGGAAAGGGGCAACCTTTTATGTCGAGTTACCGAAACAGCTGCCGGAAGAAGCGGTGGGAATTCAGCAAAGAGGGAAACGTTACGTATGGATGTAGGCGAAGTACATAATGGGCATGATGGGAATCTCAAGCATCTATGCATCCTGGTTGTTGATGATGAAAATGATGCCAGGGATTTGATGGTGATTATGCTTTCTCACTATGGGGCAATGGTCGAGACCGCTGCATCGGCAGAAGAAGCTTTACGAAAATTTAAGGAACAGCACTGGTTGATCCTGCCCGACATTATTGTCTCGGATATCGGGATGCCGGACATGGACGGGTATTACTTTATTGAAGAGTTGAGAAAATTGAATGAAGAGCAGGGCGGCAATATCCCGGCTATTGCCCTTACAGGTTTTTGTAGCACGACTGACAAATTGCGAACCCTCACATCGGGGTTTCAGGCGCATCTAGCCAAGCCTGTCGAACCCGATAAATTGGTTTCATTGATCTGTAAAGTAACCAATCTAACCGGAAAACGTATTTAGGCGGTTGACGCATTATCCGAATAGGATGTAAGCGATTTAAGGAGAGTTTTTATGAATAACCAAAAAGTTTTAGTCGTTGATGATGCCATTGATACGCTGGAAATGATGAGGGCTTATTTACAATCGTTAAATTGCGAGCCTGTCACAGCGGCAACCGGTCAACAAGCATTAGACCATATTCATCAAGATAAATTCGCCGTCATATTAACTGATTTACAACTGCCTGATGTCAACGGCATCGAGTTGGTAAAACAGGTTAAAGAAATTTCTCCTGAAACGGAAATTATCATGATTTCCGGCTATGGTTCCGTTTCAAAAGCGGTTGAGGCGACAAAAGCCGGAGCCTTCTATTTTATTGAAAAACCCATTGAGTTTGACGAGTTGTCGGTTTTGCTGGAAAAGGCTTTTGAACGCCGACAACAGGCGCAGGAAATTCAACAACTCAAAAAACGGCTGACCAACCGCAGTTCCTATTACAACCTGATCGGCAGTTGCAAACAGATGCAGGAAATCTATGACCTCATTGATAATGTCGCAGAATCGGATGCCAATATTTTATTGCTCGGAGAATCCGGCACCGGCAAAGAACTGGTTGCCAATGCCATCCATTTCAGAAGTTTGCGCGCCAAAAAACCGCTTATCAAAATCAATTGTTCATCATTGCCGAAAGAGTTGATCGAATCGGAGTTGTTCGGACATACCAAAGGGGCGTTTACCGGAGCCGGGACGGAGAAAACCGGATTGATCGGGCAGGCTAACGGCGGCACCCTGTTTTTAGATGAAATCGGCGAGATGCCAACCGAATTGCAGCCGAAACTTTTGCGCGTATTGCAGGAGCGGGTCTATTTCAGGCTGGGAAGTGAAAAGGCTCAGGAAGCAAACTTCCGGTTAATTTCCGCGACCAATCGCAATCCGATGGATGCCATCAATGATGGGAAATTGCGCGATGATTTATATTATCGCATCAACACCATTGAAATTTTTCTGCCCCCATTGCGCGAGCGCGGTGATGATATTCAAAATCTGGCGATCCATTTCTTGCAGGAATTTGCCGAAAAATATAATCGACCGGTTTATGCCATTTCACCCGAAGCTCAGGAATTGATGAATGAAGCGCCGTGGCCCGGTAACGTTCGCGAATTGCGAAACATGATTGAACGCGCCGTGCTCCTGGCAAAAGGTGAAGTGATTGAGGCGTCGATGTTACCCATCGGGCAGGGAGAAGCCGCGCGTGTTGCCATGCCGAATAATATCTATCCTGAAGCCATGCAAACCGATGATTACAATATGCCGCCTGCGCAGACTGAAATTCCGCCAAGCTACACCCCTGCTCCGGCGAAACCGATTGCCGAAGCTGAGGTCAGTTTTGAAGATTTGGGAACCTTGATTTTGAATAATGCCACCGATTTTACCAAATCCAATGGACAGGGCAGGCAGGATATTTTCGATAACCTTGAAAAAGTCGTCGTCAGCGCCGCGCTCAAACGGACGAAAGGCAATAAACAGGCAGCTGCCAACTTGCTGGGAGTTTATCGACCAAGGCTCTATGGGATGATTAAAAAACATAAAATCGAGGTGTAAATCGTCGCCCTCTCGACAACCGATTGAAAGGCATCAATCGACAAAAATTGATGCCTTAATTTTTTAGGCGGCTGGCAAATATATTGGCAAACGGTCATTCGTATGGTAAGTTGAGCGTGAGCAGAAAGGTTTGATTCGGCTCCTTTAGGCAATCAAAATCTCAGTTAAGAAAATGCGTTGCTCGTAAGTTTGAAAAACTGATTTTTCTCCTGCTGAGGAAAATTTACCCTGCATAAATTCGCTCGACCTTCTCAACTCCCCCCAGGAACTGGACGGATTTCTCACAGGAAAATATCATTAGCATTCATATTTAAAACTTTCTTGAGCAGAAGAAAGTCAGCTTCCCATAAATTAAAAAGCGAATATTGAGGTTATGTTAAAAAAGATTCAATGGCTGCTTATTTCACGCCTTTTAATTGCGGTGGTGTTACTGGTTGCCGTTGCCTTAATTGAACGAAGCGGAATCTCCAAACCGTTCGCCCCGGTGTTAGTGCCCGTGGCGCTCACCACTTTATTGCTCTCGATTTTTTATGCGATTGCCTTGAAGACTTCGCTGCCTCATAAAATTCACGCCTATATTCAACTTTCGGTCGATTTGGGCATCATCACCTGGCTGGTCTATTCGACAGGCGATATTGAATCCCCGTTTCTGGCGCTCTATCTGGTAATTGTTTTTGCCGCCAGCACGCTTTTCGGTAGAAGCGAAGTGGGAGCAATTGGCATTTCAGGAGGCATCCTTTACGGACTGGTCGGAATGGGCGTGATTAATAGCCTTTTTGAACGCGCTGCCGGTTGGTCAAATTATCAATCGGGTTCTCTGGCGTCAGCGAAATTCATGTTCTCGCTCAATCTCCTGGCAATTTTCGCCGTCACTTTTTTATCCGGGCATCTGGCAGAACGGGCGCGAAAAAACGAGAGCGAACTGGCGACTGCGACCAAAGATTTAGCGGAGTACCGGTTATTCAATGACCGCATTATTGAAAGTGTGCGCAGCGGATTGATTACCACGGATTTGCGCGGCAACATCACCACTTTTAATCGTGCTGCCGAAGAGATAACCAAATACAAATCCAACGAAGTTCGCGGCGCTAATATTTATAAGATATTCGGCGACATTGAAAAACAGATGGAGATGGGATTGCAGGCAATCCGCACCCGCACCCGGGTTCCGCGGTTTGAAATGGGGTGCAAGACTGCCAATGGAAAAGAGATTCATCTGGGTTTTTCGGTCGCTCCGTTGATTGATGAATCGGAAAACGCCAGAGGTTACGTGCTGACCTTTCAGGATTTGACTGAAGTGATGGAACTCGAACGCGAAGTGCGACGCCAGGAACGGCTGGCGGCTTTAGGAAAAATGGCTGCCGGGTTGGCTCACGAAATCCGCAATCCGCTGGCATCAATGCGCGGGTCGGTTCAGGTGCTTGCCGGTGATTTGGATTTGTCGCCCGAACAATTGCAACTCATGAATATTGTCCTGCGCGAATCCGAACGCTTGAACCGGATTGTCTCGGATTTCTTAACCTATGCGCGACCCCCTAAAACCGAACCCGCGGTTATGAATCTTGCAAGTATTCTTTCGGAAACCGTTGCTTTGTTAAGGAACAATCCTGAATTGCACGATGACCATTCGATTATTGAAGACTACCCGGATGAGGCGGTGCTCTATTGCGGCGACCAGAATCAAATGAAACAGATATTCTGGAATCTTTCGCGCAATGCCCTGCAAGCCATGCCTACAGGCGGACAATTGAAAGTTGTACTGGAACAGATGAAAGATGAAGGCGTCGTCATCTCTTTCATTGACAGCGGGCAGGGGATGACGGGGGAGCAGATTGACCGATTGTTTGAACCCTTCAATTCATCAAGCGGCGGGACCGGGTTGGGAATGGCAATCGTTTATCAGTTGGTGCGCGACCACAATGGCAAAATTACGGTTGAAAGTGAAGTCGGGAAGGGAACCAAAATAGCAATTATCCTTCCCGCCAACGCCCTGGTAATCCGGGAAGAATCAAATACCCCCTATCAATCGGCAAGCGATAATTTGATTGCTGTCGGGTCGGTGAATTAACTTTTTCGTGTGGTTTGCACAAAGCTTAGCTTGGGATTATGATGAGACTCTAATGGCGAACCAGCTTACCGGTTTA
This sequence comes from Acidobacteriota bacterium, assembly GCA_040754075.1. Lineage (NCBI taxonomy): Bacteria > Pseudomonadati > Acidobacteriota > Acidobacteriota bacterium. The sequence goes on along the minus strand of JBFMDH010000007.1, from coordinate 25,727 downwards.
GGTCGATTAAATTTTTGAAAGTTAAGATTTAACTTCCAAATTCACGAAAAAGTAATAGATTAGAAGAGATTAAGCATCATTCGCGCCCTTACAACATAACCAGCATAAATCAGGTCTTTAATTAGTGAGAGGATAGATGGAAAAGATATTAGTTGTTGATGATGAACGAAGCATGCGTGAGTTGTTGGAACTGGTCTTGAAACGTAACGGCTATGCGGTTCACACCGCTGAAAACGGCACGCGGGCGCTCGACCTGGTGCGCCAGAATGTTTATGACTTGATGATTTCGGATGTCAAAATGCCCGATATCAACGGCATTGATTTACTGCAACGAGTCAAAGATATTTCCCCGGAAACTCTGGTCATTATGATTACCGCTTTTGCCACCGTTGATACGGCGCGTCGCGCCTGGAAACTCGGCGCTGAAGATTTGCTGATTAAAGATGCCGGTTTTGATGTTGAAGAATTGACCATACTGGTTGGCAAGGTGTTGGAGAAAAAACACCTGCGTCAGGAAAATGAGTTGCTCAAACGGGAAATGCGGCAGCGCAATTCTCTGGATAACATCATCGGGCGCTCGCCCTTGATGCAGGCGGTTTACCAGATGATTCAAACGGTTGCGGCAACCACCTCGACAGTGTTGATTACCGGCGAATCGGGAACCGGAAAAGAACTCGCCGCCCGCGCCATTCACAATCTCTCGCCGCGCTCATCGGCTCCCTTCGTTTCCATCAACTGCGGCGCATTTACCGAAACCCTGTTGGAATCCGAATTATTCGGTTATATGAAAGGCTCGTTTACCGGCGCGGTCGCCAATCGCAAGGGGTTGTTTGAAGCCGCCGAGGGGGGAACGATTTTTCTGGATGAAATCGGCGAAACCACGCCAGCCATGCAGGTGAAACTGTTGCGCGTCTTGCAGGAACGTTGCATTCGTCGCGTGGGTGGCGTCGAAGAAATCCCTGTGGACTGTCGCGTCGTGGCGGCGACCAACCGCGACCTCGGACGCATGGTCGAAGAAGGAACCTTTCGTAATGACCTCTATTACCGTATCAGCGTGATTCCGATTGAATTGCCGCCGTTACGCGCGCGCGGCGCAGATATACCTGACCTGGTGCATCATTTTCTGGAAAAATATAGTTCACAGGCGGGGCGAGCGAAATTGGAAATTTCCGAAGAGACGGTTCACTATCTGGAAGCCTATGATTGGCCCGGGAATGTCCGCGAGCTTGAAAACACCATTGAACGCGCGGTTGCTCTGGAACGTGGAAGTAATATCGAGCCGGAACGCTTGCCGGAGCGCATTTTGAAATATAAACCGCGCACCATTACTGACGTTGATATTCCCGAACAAGGGTTTGATCTGGAGGCTTATCTGGCGCAATTAGAAAAGGATTACATCATCAAAGCCCTGCAACGAACCGGTGGCAATCAAACACGCGCGGCGGAACTTTTGAATATGTCAGTGCGAAGTTTGCGGCATTTACTGGATAAACACAAAATCCGACAAACTGCGAGTTTACTTCGCGAAGCCAGCGGTGGCGGTGACCTGGCTTTTTACAGATGATTGCACTGCGGAACGCGAACCTCCTGTTCATGATTGCTCGGTCACGACTGGCGGAAAATGCCGCAGCCTGAAATAAAAAAAGCTACGTTTCAACCGTAGCTTTTTTTATTAAGTTTGAAGAGCGAATGCCGTTCAATAATGTATGGTAAAAGAATCTCTGTGGTCATTCCCCCGGAGGTCATCCCCTTCCTCCAGGATAGTTGTAATCAACACAGAATCAAAGCTGAAAAACTCCACTCTGCTTGCAAGCCCCTTAGCTAGAATCAACCCCATTTGCCTGCACCCCTATTGGTTACAACTGGAATGACCACAGAAACCCTACCGCGATATTATTCAAAGAACTGATTCAGTGGCTTTTTGAATCAATCACTCAACCAGAGCGGTTTGCCCTTGAATTTACTCATCGACTATTGAGAGAGAGGGCTATGACCGCTTGTTCAACTCAATCAAATGTTTTGCAATCCGCTGTAATTCCCAAAGCTACCCTTTGCCCATTACTGTAATCTTTCGGCTTGGACAAGGTATTGGTCAATTCTTTTAGAAGAATGCTTACAAGCAGAAGGAGACCTTAAAATTCAGCATACGCTAAACGGGGAGTACCGAGTTTAAAATCGACTGCTCGCCTCAACATCACGCCTGATGATGTTTTTAATATCCAAGAGTTTTTCTTTTAATAAAAAACTGTGAGCGCCTGCGAGTCGCGCGGACTCACGTAAATCGGCATCATCATATGCCGTAACAATGACGATTTTAGCATCCGGGAATGCCGCGAGAATTTGTTTCGTGGCGGCGATTCCATCCTGCATTTGCATTTGAACATCCATCAATACCCAATCAGGGCAAAATTCTCTGTAGATTTGCAGCACCTCCGAACCGTCACTGCACTCGCGAAATTCGCTGAAATATCGTTGGGTGACGCTACGAATCAATTTTCTCATCGTTACATTGTCATCTACGATTAATGCCTTCACGATTCCCCTCACTGGTTTCTTGAGACAATATAAATCAGAGAAAAACGGAATGGAATAGAGAAATCCGCTTATTTTTAACTGAGTAGTTCTACTTATCTGGCTATCGCAAGTGCGCAATTCGCGGGGGAAAGGGAGCTTAATCGTGTAACTCCGATTTATTATCGAGGGCAAATTTTACCAATGAGTGAGTCCCCTTGAGATGCAATTTATGGCAGATGTTATTGCGGTGATTTTCGACTGTGCGAATACTGATATACAACTCATCGGCGATTTGGCGGCTGGTTTTTTGTTCGGAAATCATTAGTAAAATTTTTCTTTCGGTGGCGGTCAAGGTGCTCAGGCTGGGTTTTTGTTTATAAAGCGCAGTGATTTGCTTTTTACGATTGATTAGATGAGCCATCAGTTGCGGACTGAAATAAAATTCTCCTGCATAAACCGTTTTAATGCCCTGCAAAATATCGATGACCGCGCTTTCTTTTACCACATATCCTTTGACTCCCAAATTCAAAGCCTCATTAAACATCTCTTCGGACTTATGCATGGTTAGAAAAATAATGTGGGTGCTGAGAGCTTTTTCTTTTAGCTGTTTGACGACCTCGAAGCCATCCATTTTAGGCATATCAATATCGAGAATAACCACATCCGGTTGCGTTTCAGCAATCAATGCAATTGCCGACTCGCCGTCATTGGCTTCACCGATAATCGAAAATTCAGGGTGTTTTTCAATAACTTGTCTTAACCCTTGTCGAAAAATCGGATGGTCATCGACAATGATAATTCGCAGTGGGCTAGTCATTTTCTTTCCTCTTGCGAATGAATAACGACCTGGATTTTGGTGCCACGCCCTTCAACAGATTGAATTTGATAGGTGCCTTTTAAAATTCGCACACGTTCGCCAATGCCAACCAACCCCAACCCTTTGCCATTGCTTTGATAGGGAGCCGAGGGGTTCAAGTTGAAGCCGCAACCGTCATCTTCAATGGTCAAATACAAACTATGATGTTGTTGATTGATGGTGATTGTGGAATTTGAAGCCCGGGCATGCTTGACGATGTTATTAACGGCTTCCTGGACAATGCGATAAAAATTGATTTCCGACTCTTTGGAAAAGAAGCCCTGCAAATCATCAATCCGAACCGTGAATTGAATGCCGGACGATTCCGCGATTCCGCGAACCATCGTCTCAATCGCTTTTTTTAAACCCAGCCGGTCAATTTGATAGGGTCGCAGATTATAAGCGATGGCTTTCACTTCATCGATAGATTGCGAAGAAATATCGGAAATCAAATTTAACTGTTCCTGAACAACCTGGTCATCGTCGGGCGCAGTCAGCGCCAGCAAAGCGCGATTCTTAATGATTAAAAGATTTTGCCCGATGCTGTCATGCATCTCTGCGGCAAACCGCTTGCGCTCGCTTTCCTGTCGTTCAATCAATTGGGCAGTAAACCGTTCCTGTTGTTTTTTAGCTTTCTGCAATCGCTTAATCTGATTTTTATAAATCGCGATACCGATGATCAGAACCGTTAGCATGCCGAGCGACAAAAACCACCAGGTGCGCCAGAAAGGCGGATAAACCCGAATGTTAATCGTTGCGCCGGTTTCATTCCAGACCCCGTCACTGTTTGCCGCAATTACCTGAAAGGTATAATTGCCGTCGGGTAAGGAGGTGTAATAAGCCGCGCGGTGCGTACCTGCATTGACCCATTCGTCATCGTAGCCGATCATTTTGAATTTGAATTTGAGCTGTTCGGGTTGAATGAAACTTAAACCGGTATAAAGAATTTCCAATCGATGATCGCCGGCTTTGATGTGAATGTCCGAACGATTGTCGAGCGATTGCGAATCAATACTGATTGATTCAATCAACACGCGTGGCGGTTTGGGATTATAGGGCGCCTCCGCGGGGTTAAGAACGGCTACTCCGTCTTGCGTCGGAAACCAGAACAAACCATTTTGAGTTTTAATTCCCGAAGGCTGACGACCGCCGTTACATTCCGCATTCAGCATGCCTTCAGCTTTGCCATATGCGCGACAGGTAACCGAAGCAATTCTACCATCCGCAAAATCATTCAATTGTTGTTTACTGACCCGGTAAATACCGCGATTGCAGGTTATCCAAAAATTGTTCTGCGAGTCTTCGAGGATGCTGAATGCGCCATTATTAAAGAGACCGTTGGCAACCGTAATCCGTTTGAACTGACCATCTTTAAAGCGGAAGATGCCATCGGCATAAGTGCCTATCCAAAAAGTTCCTTGGCTATCTTCAATAATCGTTCTGACACTGCGGATACCCCTTTGTTGCTCCGGGTTTTCGGAGATGAAGCGCTCATCTGCAAAGTAGGCGATGCCGTTATTCGTCCCTACCCACAAGACTCCTGTCTGGGTTTCCAGAATCGTTCTTACATTATTGTCAGGCAACCCATGCGCAACCGTAAAAAGCCGCAGATGTCCATTGATTAAATGATAAAGTCCGTTGTTGGTAGCAAACCAGAGCGCCTGCTTGCGGTCTTCGTGAATCGCCCAAACGGAACTTCCGTCTAACGGGAGGAATTCACTTTGCCCATCTTTGAATTTATGCAGCCCGTGATATTGACCAATCCAGAGGGTTCCCTTGCGGTCTTCAAACAGAGATTGCGGGTCACTATAGAGCGGTGGTTGATGGGTATCGAAAAGAGAAAACTTGCCGTCGGTAAATTTATTCAAAAGGGTGGAGCCAATCCAGATTTCCCCTTTACGGTCTTGGAGAATCGGATAAATCTCTTTGGAAGCGAGTCCGTGGGAGACCGAATAGGTGGTAATGAATTGTTTTTGTAAACGATTCAAACCGCCACGAACGGTGGCTATCCAGATATTATTTTCAAAATCTTTAAAAACCTGAGCGATTTCCTGGTCGGAAAGTCCGTCTTTAGTGGTGAACCATCGAAACTCCCCATCCTTGAACCGAGCTAAACCGTTGGTCGTGCCTAACCAGAGATAGCCCTCATCATCCATACAGGCGGAGGTTACATAATGGCTCGCGGTTTTAATTTTGAACCTGTCCCCATCGGTGAATTGCGCAAGCGGAACGCGAAAATGTTCGACTACGCCATTGGTTAATCGGTAAATTCCATTTTGAATAGAACAAATCCACAAACTCCCTTTCGGGTCTTCGTAGATGACTCTGTCAAACCGATAGCCATATTGAGGAACTGGTGGCAAGCGAATCGGATAAATTTTGGTTTCTTCGTTTTTCTTTTCCTGAAGCCCCCGTTCATCAAGTGTCCAGATGGCATTGTTCCGACTGAGATAAACCACCCGGTTGAGTAAGGTTGATGGGGTATCGTAAGGAGAAAATTTCCCGTCGCGCCAGAGGTAATAACCCTTTTCGGTATGCACTAAAACCTCGCCGTCCTGATTGCCTTGAATACTTAATACGGTGTCGAATATCCAGCCCTCTTCCGCGGTCAGGGCGGTAAATCTGCCATCCCGGTAACGTAATAAATCCCCTTCATCCGTACCCGCCCAGATGGTGCCGTTGGTATCTTCATAGACGGCGAAAAACCGCGTATTGGTGATTCCCTGATTGTTGGTGCTATCGAAAACCGTAAACCGCACACCATCAAACCGCACCAGTCCTTCAAAAGTCGTAAACCAGATATAGCCGTCCCGACTTTGGATGATTGAATGAACCGAGTTTTGTGGGAGTCCGTTATCTGTCGTCCATTTATCGAAGCGATATTGTTCCGCCGATGCAATGGAATAATTGAAAAGCACAATCGGCAGAAATAAAAGCGCCCGATAGGAAGCCAGTTGGAAAAACCTAAATTTCATTGAATGAAGCAATCGAAACGACACGGTTTTTGGTTATCTCGAACCGTGTTTTTTATAGCGCATAATCCTATTTTTGTTGGGGATTGAATATTAATAATGACTGAAGGTTTACGCAATATGAAGATGTCCCCATCGTCTCCAGGTTTTAACTTGCGCGTTGGCAAGCGTTCAAGCATCAACTGACGGTAAATAATTTTAGAAAAGTCAGTTTCATGGGCTTCGCCGGTTGAACCGAAAAATAACTATAAGATTGCATTTGCGGGAGTTGGCATTTAGCATAGACCATACGGCATAATGTTGTTTTTGGAGGAAGCGTAGATGATAGGCAGCATCGTCGGGAATTATAAAATCACCGCCAAAATCGGTGAAGGGGGGATGGGAGCAGTATTCCGAGGACTGGATGAAATGCTCGAACGCGATGTTGCCATCAAGATGCTCAGGCCAGACCTGACGCGCGAATCTGAAATTGTCGAACGCTTCCGCTCGGAAGCCATCACCCTTGCCAAACTCAATCATCCGAACATCGCAACCTTACATAGTTTTTTCCGGCAGGGCGACGATTTTTTCATGGTGATGGAATACGTTCGAGGTGAAACCCTCGATAGCATCATCAGACGCAGCGGTCCCTTTCCGGTTGAGCGCGCCGTACAACTTTTCGGGCTTGCGCTTGAAGGCATCGGTCACGCGCACACGATGGGCATTATTCATCGCGACATCAAACCGGCAAACCTCATGGTCAATGAAAAAGGCTCGGTCAAGGTCATGGATTTCGGCATCGCGCGGATGCTCGGTTCAACCCGCATGACCAGACAGGGAACCATTATCGGTACGGTCGAGTACATGGCGCCGGAACAGATTCAAGGCAAAGATTCCGATGCGCGAACCGATATTTATAGTTTGGGCATTTTACTTTATGAAATGCTCACCGGTCGTGTGCCGTTTAAAAATGATTCGGAATACGGCTTGATGATGATGCAGATTAATGATTCGCCGCCGCCGCCGAGAACCCTTGCGCCGCATATCCCGCTGCATATTGAACAGGCAATCATGCGCGCCCTTGCCAAAAGACCGGAAGCGCGATTTCAAAGTGTGGGAGAGTTCCGGCTCGCCTTGCAGGGCAGTTCAGTTACCAATCCCCTCGCGCAAAAAACGGCTTCATCGGTTCCATTAAATCAGTTGGCTGTCAGTCAGGACGGCGTTGCCACGCGACCCATTGATGTTCATTCGCAAATGGGAAACACAATGGTGGTAAATCCAACCACCGGTCCGCGTCAGGGTCAATCAGGCAGCACGCAATTGGTCTCTCCCTCAGCAGGCGCTTTTTATTCAACCGGTCAGCAATCGGGTTATTCGACTGCGCCGCAAACGACTTCCTTCTTTAGCCGTTTGAAATTTCCGCATTATTTGACGGCGGCGCTTTTATTAGCCGTACTGGTTGGCGCGCCGCTTTATTTATTGAATGCCAATAAAAACGAATTAAAAAATTCGACCGTCACCCAACCGAATAATCTGACGACAGAGCCAAAGACCGACCCCAAGGTTGATGAACCTAAACCGACAAAAACCAATGAGCCGGTCAATACTTCCAACCCCAACAGTAATACTTCATCTACGGTTGATGCCGATAAAAAAGGCACCATAGACGGAACCGATAAAAAAACAACGACGGATTCTACGGATGAGAAATCCACCGCGAAAGATGAGAAACCGACCAAACCTGAAAAAGATGCTGCCGCTGCGCGCGCCGCAGCAGCGGCGCGGGAAAAAGCGCGAAAAGCCAAGGAAGCCAGAAAGTTATTAGATCAATAACCATTCGATTTATTTTCAGAGGGACTGAAAAATGAAAAGAGAAAACAGGTCTATTGGAATCTTGAAATTCAATCGCCTGATTAAAATTATTTTCGCCGCGATGAGTTTAACGTTTTTATTTATCGGCTCTGCCGAGATGCAGAGCAAAACTCCTTATGATAAAGAACGGTTGTTGAAAGTTGTAAAACTCAATGCGCTGTCCACCCAGGAGGTTGTTCAAGCGATAGAAAAACGCGGCGTGGATTTTCAAATGACGCCGGCAATCGAAGCCGAGTTTACCGACGCTGGCGCGCGCCCCGAATTGATTGAAACCATGCGCAATAATTATCGCGGCGCAAAACCGGTTGCGACCACGAATCCGACAAACAGCGCGACGCCGACCAACAAAGCCAATCGAAATAATTCGTCGGTGCCTGCCGGTCCGCCGCTTTCAAAAAATGAAATATTATCGCAACTCAATGGCGGAACCTCATCCGAACGCATGGAGCAATATGTCGAGGCGCGAGGCGTGAATTTCGCCATCACGCCGGAAATCTCCAGAGAGATTATTGCCGCCGGGGGCAGCCGTTCGCTGATTGGGGCAATCAGTGTCAATGCGAAAAATGTTAAAAATACCGACCCGGTTGCCAACAATAACAGCCGGGTGACGCCGAAAACCACCGAGCCGGATTATGATGATTTGACTGACCAGGCAATATCCGAAATGCAGAGCAAGCGCGCCGCATCAGCTATTCGCTTGCTGGAAAAAGCCGTGGGTCTGGAACCGGCAAACCCCACCGCTTACCAGTTGTTAGGATTTGCCCAGCTCTATGGCTATCAGAACATCGCTTCGGCAGAGCAATCCATGCGCGCCGCGATGGAACGCGGCGGCGCGGCAACCTTTCGGGTTTATCACGACCACGACGGATTTTTTAAAACCTATTGTCAGGGAACTTTCTTTGTATCCAAAGCCGGCGTGACCTTTAAAGCTGACGACGGCAAGCACACCTTTGAAGCCTTTGACACCGTGATTAAAGAGTCGGAATTGAATGATTTTGTCGGCTCCGAATATGGCGCATTTCACATCAAGGTTTTTGAAGACGATAAGAAGAAGAAGACCAAGACCTTCAATTTTGCACCTGCTACAACCAAAAAAGATGAATCAAAGTTGGTTGTCAATTTGATAAAAAGCTACTGAGTCGTATGATTATTCAGACGATTCTATCTGTTTAGCCTGAGCGTTATATAATCCTCAATGAGCGATTCACCCATTGGTTTGCGCTTAATAAATTTGACCGGCGCATTTTTTTATTCAGTTCGGAGGCAATGAAATGATTGGCACAGTTCTTGGAAATTACAAAATTACCGACAAAATCGGGGAAGGTGGAATGGGGGCGGTTTTTCGTGGGCTGGATGAAATGCTGGAACGCGAAGTCGCGATAAAAATGTTGCGCCCGGAACTGGCTCGCCAACCCGATGTTGTCGAACGTTTCCGCTCGGAAGCCGTTACCCTTGCCAAACTCAACCATCCGAACATTGCGACCCTTTATAGTTTTCTGCGTCACGGCGACGATTATTTTATGGTGATGGAATATGTGCGCGGCAACACCCTTGAAGCCATCATCCGAAATTTCGGAGCGATTTCGTATGAACGCGCCATTCCGCTTTTTTGTCAGGCGCTCGAAGGCATCGACCACGCCCATAAACAGGGCATCGTTCATCGCGACATCAAACCCGCAAACGTCATGGTTTTGGAAACCGGTTCGGTAAAGGTGATGGATTTCGGGATTGCGCGAATGCTTGGTTCGGCGCGTCTCACCCGGCAGGGCAATGTCGTTGGCACCATCGAGTATATGTCGCCCGAACAGATTAAAGGCGAGGAGACCGATGCGCGTTCCGATATTTACAGTCTGGGCATGTTGCTCTATGAAATGCTCACCGGACGGTTGCCGTTTGAAAGCACCAGCGAATATGAACTGATGCGCTTTCAAGTTGAAGAAGCGCCGCCGCCGCCGACCACCCATTCGGCAAATATTCCACCGCAAATCGAACAGGCGATTATGCGGGCGCTGGCGAAAAAGCGTGATGCCCGCTATCAGACCGCAGGCGAATTCCGCGCCGTTTTATTAAGAACTTTAGTCGCCAGCACCAGCCAGTTCGGCACCGCATCAACCGGAAATTACGCAGCGCCGGCAACCAGAATCGTCACCACTGATGAACGGGCAGCAAAACTTTCCGCCGACCGCGCCGCTGCGATTCCTCCCAACACCGGAGAAAAAGTTGCGGATTCGCGAACCCCTTCGATGGAAACGCGGGTTGACCGGGCGTTACAAACCCCCGCAATCCAGCCGCCAACCGGTGAGGTTGAGACGACGCGAGTGCTCGGCGTTGCCAACGCCCCCGGTGAAAAAGAGGCGTTGCCTGCCACGCAGGTTTTCGGAGGAAAGGTTGAGGCAAACCTTGCGCCTCCTGCGACTCAGGTTGTCAGTTTTAACCCGCCCGCAAAACCGCTTGAGAATCAAGCGGTACAAAAATTTCAAGCGGTCGAGCCGCAAGCCGTCGCTGCGAATGTGACGGCGGCAACCGGAAGTAAATCGAACTGGAAAATGTTTGCCGGAGTCGGCGTTATTATATTGGCGCTGGTTGGCGCCTCCGCAGCATTTTTTCTCAAGAGAAATAATGCAACGCCGCAATCGCCAGCGGTTGAACAAGCGCCGACCGAAACCGTGGGCGAACCTGCAAATTCGGAACAACCCCCGACCAACACTGAGGTTGAAAATCAAACGCCGACAAACTCCGATGGCACATTAGAAGGCGAAGAAAACGCCAACAGCAATTCAAGCAAACAGGCTAAACAGAAAAAAGCCGATAAGACCGAGCAGCCTGCCGAAGGAACTGATGAAGCCAAAACAGAGGAACCGGCGCAGCCCACGACGCAACCACAGCAACAGCCTGCAACTACAACTCAACAGCCCAAACAGGAACCCACGACCACAGTAGCCAAAGAGCCTGAAAAGAAAGAAGAGAAAAAGGAAGAGAAGAAGAAAGGCGGCATCGGCGGATTCTTCAAGAAAATATTCGGCGGCGGCGATAAAAAGAAAGAAGAAAAGAAGCCTCCGCAAAATTAACCCGGCACACATTTTTTTGCCTGAAATTAATTGATGTGAAAAGAAAATAGCAGACTCACCCCAGGACGAGCCGGGGGATATTTTGCCTGAACAAAGTTGAGTAGCCGCCTTACCGGGTCATTTGCTTCAAAGCTGATTCGGTAAGGCGTGTCATTAACCGAATAGTGAGCTTCTTGAAAATAATCCCACTTTGATTTCAAGGTTGTTGAACCTAAATAAAATTTAGCTGAGCTATCGCTTGGTTTCAGATTCAAAACCGGGCATTTTCCCCGTCTTTTTTGGTGTTTGTTTGCGATTACTCATTAATTACGGATTAAACTTCTTGACACTCGTTGAATGAAAGCGTTATAACTGCGTCCGCTTAATCAAGTTTCAAAAACTGAATAAATAGGTTGCAAGAAAAACTGAATGGGATTTCGATACCTGATTCTTAAAAGATCAAAATCAAAATTTCTCTTAACCGAAAAACACGATTTACCGCTATCCGTTTATAGTGACGACCGTGCTGAGATAGCGTGTGTGAAATAAAGAAACTTTTATTGAGTCTGCGTTCCAAAAACTCAAACCGATGAGCAACACGTTTCAGGCGTCATCGGTACACCTTTATCTAGTCATCAGGGGGGTAGGGCTTTCTGAATATCTGGTTTTAGGTGAAGTGTGCCCTGTAATCAAATCGGGACTTCCTGCAAGACCGCCCACGATTCTACAGCACATATAACTTTTAATGCCTATTTTCAGAAGGCAACCATCAAGATATTGATAACGCTTCCGTGATCATTTCATCAGGGAATGGGGATGAAAATTTGAAAATGACAATCCATAAATATGAGACGCTAATCTGCACACTTTTTTCCAGCAATCCTTACGCTATCAGCTCTAAGTTAAAAAGATTGGTTGCCATTATATTGCTACCGACCATATTGCTGTCCGCCACGCCTCCGGTATTTTTTGCTGCTCCGGTTAGTGCCGTTAAATTACCCTCGAAGCGTTCGACTGTCGCCACCAACGCTACGACTGCAAACCAGTTGCCGATGAAGTCGGCTTCTACGCCATCCCTGCTTCCGAGATTAGCCTTTACTCCTTTTGTGTTGAATACGCCTACGGCAGTTATCAAACGGGTGTTGAATCTTAACAGCGGAAGAATCGAAGGTTCAGCCCAACAGCTTTCAGGTGAAAATGTTACTCTGGATGGTTCTTCGGTGATTACCCAAGACCTGCTGGTTCCCGGCAGCCCCAATGTGCAGATCAATGGGCAACCAACATTCGCAGGGGTGCTGGAAGGCAGCGGCGATCAGCAACCCAACAACTACACGGTAACGATCAAAGGCAATGCCAGTCTGCGCAATCTGATTACCCGGACGAATCCTTTCGAGCTTCAACCGATTGCCTTGCCGCCTGCGCCTGCGGGCACGCGAGATGTTTCCTTAACCCAGCAGGGACAAAGCGTCGGAGATTTTTCAACCTTGCGCAATTTGACGTTGTCGGGACAGGCAGGTTCGGTGAGCGTACCGCCGGGAACCTATGGCAATTTTACCGGCAGCGGACAGACCAGTTTCGTTTTAGGGGTAGCCAATTCCACGAGCGTTTATAACCTGCAGGAACTGACGCTCAGCGGCTCAAGCACCTTGCGGCTTGCGGGCCCGGTCATCCTGACGGTGGCAAATGGGGTAAACCTATCCGGTTTATCACTGGTTGGTGAAGGCACGCATGCGGACTGGTTGTTACTAAAACTTGCGGTGCAAACCCCACTCAACAGCACCACACCGGGATTGAAACTGAGCGGCAACGCGACACTGCATGGATTGGTTCTCGCTCCCACGACGTTGGTGAAAATCGATGGCGGCAGCACGCTTGACGGCGCGCTTTACTGTGATCGTTTAACCCTGAACGGAACCTTGAAAGTGAGGGTCGGGAATCAGTCGCCTGCGGTTGATGCGGGCAGCGACCAGAGCATCGGATTTGGAGGCACAGCAAACCTCAGCGGCGCAGTTACCGATGATGGCTTGCCCAATAGTCAACTCACCTATTCCTGGAGCAAAGTGAGTGGTCCAGGAGAGGTGACTTTCGCCGATGCGAGTGCATTAACCACCACGGCGACCTTTAGCATTGCAGGGACATATGTGTTACGGCTGACGGCAAGTGATACGGTGTCGACCAGCTACGATGAGATAACCGTAACCGTCATTCCCCAAAATCAGGCACCTGAGGTGAATGCCGGCGCGGATTTAATTATCACCTTGCCCAATGCAGCTTCTTTAACCGGCAGCGCCAGTGATGACGGATTGCCAACGGGAAGCCCGTTGACCTACCAATGGAGCAAATTAACCGGCAGCGGTGAGGTGAGCTTTGCCAATGCCACGCAACTGGCTACCACAGCCAGTTTCACGACTGCCGGGGTCTATGTCTTGAGACTCACTGCAACGGATGGCGCGCTCTCTACCAGTGACGATGTGCAAATCACTGTCCATCCCCAGAATCAACCGCCGGTCGTCAATGCCGGAACCGACCAGACCATCACCCTGCCAAGCGGCGTGACTTTAAACGGCATTGCGACGGACGATGGCTTACCAACAGGCAGTTCCCTGAATACAGTTTGGAGCAAGGTTAGTGGTGCTGGCGATGTCACATTCGCCAATGCCAATGCTCTGGTAACCGCTGCGAGTTTCAACGCAGCCGGTACATATGTCTTACGGCTTACGGCAAGCGATAGTGAATTAACCACCAGCGATGAAGTAACGATCAATGTCATTCCGCAGAACCAAGCGCCTCAAGTCTCTGCCGGGCAAGCACAAACCATCACCTTGCCAAACTCAGCCACGCTTAACGGTACGGCAACCGATGACGGTTTGCCATCAGGCAGTACATTGACGACAACCTGGAGCAAAGTCTCAGGCGCAGGAGATGTCACTTTCGCCAATCCTAATGCGCTTGTAACAACTGTGTCATTCAGTGTGGCGGGGGTTTATGTAGTACGACTGAGCGTGAGCGATACTGAACTGACCAGTTCCGATGAAATAACCATTACGGTCATTCCGCAGAATCAACCACCGCAGGTCTCTGCCGGCGCAGATCAGGTAATCAGCCTCAATCTGTTGCAAAACCCCGGCAATGAAAAGCCCCTAATAAACGGTGAGGTTGAAGGTTGGACAAAAGCCCTTGGCAATAACTGGACGCAGGCGACAGCCGGAACCAACGGCTTTCCTCAGCAATTTCAAGGCGCAACCTATTTTTATGCTGGTGACGATGCGGAAGCCGAGTTGCGCCAGGATGTAGATATTTCCGCCTTCGCCGCAACCATCGCATCGGGCAATCAGCAATTCAGTTTCAAGGGATATGTACGTTCACTTGATGAGGCATCGCCTGACAGCGCGCGGATCGTTGTCGAATATCGCGATGGCGCAAACGAGCAAACGCTTGCCACATTCGATTCGGGACAATTCACTTCATCAACGGAATGGGCATTGGTCTCAAATCTTCAAACTGTACCGGCAGGCACAAGTTGGATCAGGGTTCGGTTAATTGCAACGCGCAACACCGGAACGAGCAATGACGCTTTCTTTGACGGTTTATCCTTGCAGGCGATTCCGAATACGGCGGTAGTTAAACTCATCGGCGCAGCCACCGATGATGGCTTGCCATTTGGAAGTTCATTGACTTTATCGTGGAGCCAGGTGAGTGGTCCCGGCACCGTTACCTTCACAGCGCAGAACGCCGCGATAACGCAAGCGACGTTTACGGACGCGGGTACTTATGTTTTGCGACTGACGGCAACGGATTCGCAATTAACCGCCAATGATGAGGTGACGGTCATCGTTCAGGCGCTCAATCAACCGCCGACGGTGAATGCAGGCGCAGACCAGACGATTACCTTGCCGACAGCCAGCGTAAACCTCAGCGGCATAGCTTCTGATGAGGGATTGCCACCGGGCAGCGCCTTGACAACCCTGTGGAGCAAAGTGAGTGGCGCGGGCGACGTAAGTTTTGCCGACGCCAATGCCTTGTCAACCTCCGCGACTTTCAGCGCAGCCGGAACTTATACGCTGAGACTTACCGTTAGCGATGGCGATTTGGTCGGTACTGATGAACTGACGGTTACGGTCAATCCGCAGAATCAACCGCCACAAGTTTCGGCAGGCGCGGATCAAACCGTCACCTTGCCCAATGCCGCTTTATTAAATGGTTCAGCAACTGATGACGGCTTGCCTGCGGGGAGCAGTGTGTCCATGCAATGGAGCGTCGTCACGGGCGCGGGCGATGTCACTTTTACGAATGCCACAGAAGCGGCGACCATAGCCAGTTTCACGGCGGCAGGGGTTTATGTATTGAGACTGACGGCAACGGATTCGGAACTTTCAGCGAGTGATGATGTGACCATCACGGTGATTCCCGCAAACCAGCCGCCACAGGTCAGCGCCGGCGCTGACCAGACGATTACGCTTCCGGGTAATGTGAGCTTGAATGGCACGGCAACCGATGATGGCTTGCCGTCGGGCAGTTCGTTGACTTATGAGTGGAGTAAAGTATCGGGCGCAGGCGAGGTCACCTTTACCAACTCTGGCGCATTAGTGACAACCGCCGGTTTCAGTCAATCCGGCATTTATGTTTTGCGGCTGACAGCAAGCGATTCACAATTATCGGCAAGTGATGATGTGGTGGTTACGGTCAATCCCGCAAATCTTCCTCCGACGGCGAGTTTCTCGGTCCCGAGCGCGTGGAAGCCGTTGTCAGCCACAGTTGTGGGCTATTCGAGCTATGCCGATGAGAGTTTCCGCCCGGAAAATTTATTGGACGAGCAACAGACGACGATCTGGCGCTCTGCCAATCAACAGGTGACCAACCAGTTCATTCTTTTCGAGCTAACCGGAGTAAGTGAATATTTCATTGATCGCGTGCGCCTGCAATCTTCGAGTTCAGGTGGCAGCACCCTATCGCTCAAAGATTTTGATATACAAATTTCAACCACCACAACAGACGCCGCAGCTTTCACAACCGTGTTAAGCGGCACAATGCAACTCAACGTCACCCTGCAACAATTCGTATTTCCGGGCGGGGCTGTGCGGGCGCGTTATGTGAAGTTGGTTGCGAAAAACAACTACGGTTCGACATCGAACGTTCAGCTTGCCAGATTCCAAATGATCAGCCTGGGAAGCGCCGATAGCATCATCTCGTTACCCGGACAACCGAATGCAGCGCGTAACGGCTCACCGGCTTTAATCGCTAACGGCGCTGTCGTCCTTGATTTCAGCAGCCAGAGAGACGGCAACAGTAACACGGTTAATCAAATGCTTGATTATAACTATGGCGGTTGGATCAGCGGCGGAAATAGCAATCAATTCGTCACCATTCAACTGGCAGGCGCAATGAGTTACGCGCTCAAGGGCGTTAAGATTGCTCCCTGGGTTGATGGCAACACCTCCTGGGCGGTGAGGGATTTTGAAGTTTGGGTATCCAATACCACGACAGATACACTGGCTTTCAACAGAGTTTTGACTGCGAGTGTGACGACCGATACCAATCCGCAAACCTTTCTCTTTCCCGGTGGGACGATTCAGGCAAAGTATGTCAAATATATCGCGCTCAACAATCACGGCGGAAATGCGGTCATCGGCACAGACCTTTTCGATGTGATTACGGAAAACGATGGCGCTACGGGAAACCATGCCGCAGTGGTTGGCGCATCGAGTTTCAATTCGATAGTCAATATTCCCGAACTGGCGATTGATTCGGAAGTGAATAGTCAGTGGACAACCGCCACGAATCAAGTGACTAATCAATGGATCAAAATACGATTGGAGAGCGAATCGGCGCGAAAAATTTACGGCGTCCGCATCCTTCCGAATACCGGAGCCGGGGTCAAAGATTTTGAGATACGGGTTTCAACGACGACCGATGATGATGCGGCATTTACCACCGTCTATACGGGGACAGCGACCAGCGCCGGGGTTACCCAGGAATTTTTGTTCTCTGGTCTTCTTGATGCCAAATATGTGCAGTTTTTCTGGCGCAACGGTTATCACCCTTCATTCATCATCACTAAAAATTTAGAAGTATTGGCAGCGCCCTTGGAAGGCGCAGGGCTTTACGGGTTTTCCAGCCAATCGTCAACCCAATTCGGAGCGGACAACCCGCTTGACATAGACACGTCCGGCACGGCATGGGAAACCCCGACCGGACAAATAACCAATCAATGGTTGAAACTCATCTTGCCGAACGCCGATTTGTGGACGATCAATCAAATCGCTTTGCAACCGGGATTTTCATCCGCCGCAGACCCGAATCTGTTGACCTCGCCGAAAGATTTCGAGATACAGGTATCAACGACCGATGCGGCAGACGCCTCGTTTACCACCATCTTTTCCGGCGTCCTGCAAAACCGCAACGAGTTGCAATTTTTCACCTTCGCGCCAACGCAAGCCCGGTTTGTTCGATTGCTGTTGAAAAACAATTACGGCAACTTATCGCAGATGGGGCTTAGGAATTTTCAGGTTTATGCGGTCAATACCGGTGGCACGATTGCCCGTTTCATCGACCAATCAACCGACGCAGACGGACAGATTGTTGCCTACAACTGGGATTTCGGCGACGGGCAAACCAGCGCCGAGCGCGACCCGGTTCACACGTTTGCAACGCCGGGCGCATACACCGTGAGGCTTACGGTCACAGATAACAATGGTCTGACGCATTCTACACAAATCCCTTATTACGCCTTCAATACCTTGCAGGCAGACTTTACAATCTCGCCGCTCAAGCCCTGGGAAGAGATTATGTTTGCCAATTTCCAAGACATTTCCTCCTATCGCATGGGAACGAAGGTGTTACGCAATTGGGATTTCGGCGACAATCAAACCGGCAGTTTCATTCAAACCATCCACAACTATCATGACAACGGGCTATACACCGTAAGGCTTACCTTCGGCGACCCGATCAATATCAATTTCACCGCAACTAAACCTATTCAGGCAGTCAATCTCAACCCGTCAGTGAGTTTGAGCACGGGAGCCACGACTTTGGTGTGGGGACAAGCGTGGACACGGACGCCGAGTATTTCAGACCCCAGTCCGGTGGATAGAACATCGCTCGTTTGCGGTTGGGATTTCGGTGACGGACAAACCACCCAAATCAGCAATTGCACCAACTCGAACGGCATTGCCTCGCACGCCTATGCGCTTCCGGGCGCTTATACAGCGACGCTCACCGTGACCGACAAAGACGGCGGCGCGGCAAACGCCAGCATCAATTTCATTGTGAATAAACGCCCAACTCGCTTTGTTGATTTTACCTCCCAAACCAATGAGACGAGCATCGTGTTGCGAGCGAAATTGACAGATGATTTTGCCGGACAACCGCTCGCTGGCAAATCGGTTACATTTGGCATGGGTGGAAGTAGCGCAACTGCAACATCCACGGCAGACGGTTATGCACAAGCAATTTTGCCATATGCGCCGGGCATTGATGTCAGCGTCGCCTCAGTAGATTTTGGCGGCGACGACCTTTACCTGGCAGGCGGCGGCGGCATCACTGTCATTCCGCCGCAACCCGGCGCGCGACGTTGTACGGGCGATAGTCGCGGCACGGATTTCTGGATTGCTATCCCGGAAAATGCGGTGGGTGCAGTTTCGCCACAAATTTTCATTGCAGCAGAGAACGCCACCTCAGGCACCCTTACACTTTCCGAGATAGGCTTTTCGCAAAACTTCACGGTAGCTGCCAATGGCGTCACACAAATTACCTTGCCCAACACCGCGCCGCTTTATGTGTCCGAGCAAATCGAAAACAAAGCGATACATATCACGACGCAAGCGCCGGTCTCAGTTTATGCTTTCAGCCCCGCTCAATTCACGACCGATGGCTATCTGGCATTGCCGACAGCGACGTTGGGGACAAATTATTTGACGCTGGGTTATAAAAACGTCGGGGGGCTCAACGGCTCGCTCTTTGCTATTGCGGCTACGGTCAATCAAACGCAAGTCACCATCACGCCTGCGGCAACCGTCGGCACACACGCGGTGGGCACGCCTTACACCATCACCCTCAATCAAGGGCAGACCTATCAGTTGAAGCTTAGCGCATTGTCAACCGGCGATCTGAGCGGCACGCGCATCACGGCTACGCAACCCATCGCGGTTTTTTCGGGGCATACAGGCGCGAACATCCCGACCAATATTCAGTTTGCCAATCATATTGTTGAGCAGATGCCGCCTTTGGCTGCGTGGGGAAATGAATTTTTCTCGCAACCGCTCGCTACGCGCACCGGCGGCGACACTTTCCGTTTCCTTGCCGCCGAAAACAACACGCGGGTTTATATCAATGGCAACTATGCGACGACCCTCAATAGCGGACAATTGCATGAACAGATAATTAACGGCGCGGCGCGCATCTTCGCAGACAAGCCCATACTGGTTGCGCAATATTCAAACAGTTATACCTTTGATTTGGTGATCAACAGCGATCCGAGTATGACGCTGTTGATCCCGGCGACCCATTGGTTGAAGCGTTATACCTTCAAGGGGCAACAACTCGGCAGCAATACGACAACCAATTATGTGAACCTGGTGGTGCCGACTTCGGCTGTCGGGCAAATCATTCTGGATGGTTCGCCGATTGCCTCAGCCAATTTCACAGCCATCGGCAACACGGGTTATTCAGGAGCGACGATTACGGTGTCGCAACCGGCGCACAGCCTTGTCGCGCCGGTTGAATTCGGCGCAACAGTTTATGGTTTTGCGCAAACCGATGCCTATTCACATCCGGCGGGAATGTGTGTCGCCTCAGTGATTTCGACGGTAACGGTTGAATTGCAACCGGCGAGCGAAAGTTTAGCGGTCAATACGCAAACCTGTGTGATAGCGACGGTGCGCGATGCCAGCAATAACCCGGTCTCAAGGGTAACGGTTAATTTTACGGTGAGCGGCGTCAATTCGCTGAGCGCCAGCGCCACCACCAATGCGCAAGGGCAGGCGCAGTTCTGTTATACGGGAACAACGGCTGGCTCTGACCTCATTACTGCGGCGGTGCAGAACTATTCGGCAACTGCCAGTCGCACCTGGTTACCGCCCAATCAAGCGCCACAGGTTTCGGCAGGGCAAGACCAGACCATTACCTTGCCTGCGACAGCAGATTTGCAGGGAACTGCGACCGACGATGGTTTGCCAATCGGCAGCAGTTTGATTTATCAGTGGAGCGTCGTCACGGGCGCGGGCGATGTCAATTTCGCCAATGCCATGCAAGCGGCTACCACAGCCAGTTTCACGGCGGCGGGCGTTTATGTGCTGAGGCTTACGGCGAGCGACACGCAATTATCAACCAGCGATGATGTCGAGATCACTGTCAACCCCGCGCCGGTCAATCAACCGCCCACGGTTGATTCGGGAGCTGCGCAAACGCTTTCGCTTGCGGTGAATCTATTGCAAAACGCCAGCGGCGAAGCGCCTTTGGTAAATAATGAAATCCCGAATTGGAACGCGATTTCGGGCAGTTGGACGCAAGCGACTGCCGGAACCAACGGTTTGCCCGAAGCACAACATGGCTTGACCTATTTTTACGCGGGCAATGCGGTTTCGGCAGAACTGATACAAGATGTCAACGTCTCGCCATTTGCGGCAAGCATAGCGGCAGGCGCGCAGGAGTTCGAGTTCAAAGGCTTCGCGCGTAACGCCGATGAGAATCCTACGGATGAGCCTCGCGTGATTATCGAATATCGTGATGCAACCAACACGACGACGCTATTCACAGCGACCATCAACCCGCAACCGATTGCCAACGATTGGGGAGAGGTGACAGACCGCAGAGTTGCGCCGGTTGGCACAGGTTGGATTCGCGTGCGCCTGATTGCCACGCGGCAGAGCGGCGCGACCAACGACGCTTATTTTGACGGGCTATCGCTCAGAGCCGTAACCAACGCGGCGGCGACCTTGAACGGCGCGGCGGCGGATGATGGATTGCCAACGGGCGGCGGACTTATGACAACCTGGAGTTTGGTGAGCGGCGCGGGCACGGTGACGTTTGCCAACGTGAACGCAGCGCAGACGACTGCGGTGTTCAGCGCGGCAGGCAGTTATGTGCTCAGACTCACGGCGACGGATTCGCAATTATCATCCACAAGCGAGGTCAGCATCACGGTGACCGCCGCCAATGTTGCGCCAATTGTGAACGCGGGCGCAGACCAAACGGTTCAACTGCCGACTAACACAGCGACTTTGACGGGCGCGGCAACGGATGACGGCTTGCCTGTGGGGAGCAGTGTGTCTGTGCGCTGGCGCAAAGTATCAGGCGCGGGCGATGTGACATTCACAGACGCTACGCAAGCGAACACGACTGCGACGTTCAGCGCGGCAGGCATTTACGTATTGAGGCTTACAGCAACGGATGGCGATTTGGAAGCGAGCGACGATATTCAAATCACCGTCAATAATCCAAATCAAGCGCCGCAAGTGAACGCGGGCGCGGATATATCGGTCAATCTGCCGAATGCAGCGACCTTGCAAGGGACGGTCACGGATGACGGTTTACCAGTGGGGAGCAGTGTGTCCGTGCAATGGAGTCAAGTGTCAGGCGCGGGCACGGTGACATTCACGAATGCCACAGAAGCGGCGACCATAGCCAGTTTCACGGCGGCAGGGGTTTATGTGCTGAGGCTGACGGCAAGCGATGGCGTGTTGTCAGCTAGCGATGATGTACAGGTCACGGTCATCGCTGCAAACCAAGCGCCGGAAGTGAACGCAGGCGCAGACCAAACGATCAGTTTACCGACCGATACGGTGACACTGGCGGGAACGGCAACCGATGACGGATTGCCAGCGGGCAGCAGTGTGTCCGTGAATTGGACGAAAACCAGCGGCATCGGCACCGTCACATTCAGCAGCGCCGGCAGCCTGACCACGACGGCGAGTTTTTCGCAAGCCGGTGTCTATGTCTTGCGGCTCACGGCGACGGATAGCGCATTGTCAGCGTTTGATGAAGTGGTGATTACGGTGACAGGCGCAAATCAAGCGCCGCAGGTGAATGCCGGACAAGACCAGACGATCAACTTGCCAACCAATTCGGTAAATCTACAGGGCACGACGAGCGACGACGGTTTACCAGTGGGGAGCAGTGTGTCTGTGCAATGGAGTCAAGTGTCAGGCGCGGGCACGGTGACATTCACGAATGCCACAGAAGCGGCGACCATAGCCAGTTTCACGGCGGCAGGGGTTTATGTGCTGAGGCTGACGGCAAGCGATGGCGTGTTGTCAGCTAGCGATGATGTGCAAGTCACGGTCGTTGACCCAACCATTCCGCCGCCGACCGTCGCTATCAATTCGCCTGCGGATGGCGCGGAAATCAAAGCGCCGACGGCAATCAATTGCACGGTGTCGGATGGCAACTGGAAGTTGGAATATGCGCTGGGCGGCGATGACACCTTGACGCAAAGCTGGACGACGCTGGCGAGTGGCAGCGGGGCGGTTACCAATGCCGCGCTTGCCCAACTGGATACGACGTTGCTGTTGAATGGCATTTACGCTTTGCGATTGTCATCGACGAATGGCAGCGGACTGACGGCTTCGCAGACCATCGCCGTGATTGTCAGCGGGCAGATGAAGGTCGGCAATTTCACCCTGGCATTCTCGGATTTGAATGTGCCGGTCGCCGGACTGCCGATGGAAATCATTCGTTCGTATGACTCAAGAGATAAACGCACGGGCGATTTCGGGGTGGGTTGGCAACTCGGCATCAAAAATGTGCGCCTGGAAAAGAGCGCGCCCATCGGGCGATTCTGGCAGCAGACGTTGACGCCGGGTTTGATACCGAAATACTGCCTGGAGCCATCGCGGCAACACCTCATCACCATCACTTTCGGCGACGGGCGGGTGTATAAATTCGCGGCTGTCCCCGCGCCGCAATGCCAGAATGTCGCGCCGCTCACGGCTTCGACGATAACTTATCAAGCGGTGCCGGGAACGGCAGGCACAGCCGGGGCGACGCTCACAGCGGTCGGCGGCGGCGATGTGTTGGTTGACGGTCCCTCGGAAGGCAGCGTCAATCTGGTGACGACGAACGGACTTTATAATCCGCGAGTCTTTGAATTGACCTTAGCCGAAGGGATGAAACTGGTCATCGAACAAGGCGTGGGGTTGCGGTCGATGAGCGACCTCAACGGCAACACGCTGACGATTAATGCAAACGGCATCATTCATTCATCGGGCAAGAGCATTAGTTTTACGCGAGACGCTGAGGGACGCATCACGCAGATTACTGACCCGCTGGGCAATGCGATGACCTATGGGTATGATGCCAATGGCGATTTGCTGTCGTTTACAGACCGCGAGAATAACACCACGACGTTTACCTACAACGCGACGCACGGGTTGCTCGCGATTGCTGACCCACGTGGCATTCAACCGATTCGCAACGATTATGATGCCAATGGGCGGCTCATCAAACACACCGATGCGTTCGGCAAAGAGATACTCTACAGCCACGACCTCGCCACGCAGCACGAAACGATCAGCGACCGCCTGGGCAATCAGACGCTTTATGAATATGACCTGAGCGGCAACGTCACGCGGATGACCGATGCGTTGGGCAACGCGACGTCGTACACTTATGACGCGAGAGACCGGAAACTCAGCGAGACCAACGCCATCGGCAAGACCACGAGTTACACCTATGACGGCAACGACAATGTGTTGACGGTGACCGACCCGTTGAACAACGTCACGACTTACACCTACAACACGCGCAATCAAGTGCTCACGGTGAGAGACGCGCGCGGCAACACCACGAGCAATGTTTACAATGGGCAGGGCAATCTGACGTCAACCACGGATGCCCTCACGCACACGACCAGTTATGCGTATAACGCGCAAGGCTTGCCACAGACGATGACCGATGCGGCGGGGCAAGTCACGAATTATTTCTACAGCAGCGACGGCAATCTTTTGCAAGAGACCGACGCACACAACCATGTCACGACGTTTACCTATGACGCCAACCACAACCGCCTGACCCAGACGACGACGCGGACGCTGGCAAGTGGGACGAGTGAGACGCTGACGACGAGCTATGAGTATGACAAACTCAGTCGCTTGACCAAGACGACCTATGCGGATGGCACTTCGACGCGGGTGAGTTACAACTCGATAGGGCAACAGGCGGCGACCTTTGACCCGTTGAACCGGCAGACGAGTTATGAGTATGACGCGATGGGCAGGCTGGTGAAGACGACCTATGCCGATGGCACGTTTGACGAAGCGACTTATGATGCGGAAGGCAGAAGGTTGACCAGCAAAGACCGGCTCGGCAGCATCACGGCTTTCACTTATGATGCGTTGGGGAGACTGACCAAGACGACCTACGCGGATGGCTCGTTTACGCAGACCGCGTATGATGCGATTGGGCGAGTCGTTTCAAACACCGACGCCTTGAATCACGCGACGACCTATGAGTACGACCCGAACTGTGGTTGTTCGGGGAGACGAGCGAAGATCACCGACGCCTTGGGCAACATGACGCAGTTCACTTACGATGCGGTGGGCAATCAAGCGACGATGACCGATGCCCGCAATCAGGTGACGACGTTTGAGTACGATGCTTTGAATCGGCGGGTGAAAACGATTTATGCCGACTCGACCTTCGACCAGGTGGCTTATGATGCGCTCGGCAGAAACATCAGCAAGACCGATCAGGCAGGGAAGACGACGCAGTTCGCTTACGATGCTTTGGGGAGACTTGTGAGCGTGACCGATGCGTTGAATCAAGTGACCCGTTACGCTTATGACGAGCTTGGCAATCAGGTGTCGCAGACCGACGCCTTGAGTCGCGTGACGCGATTCGAGTACGACAAACTCGGTCGCCGCCTCAAGAGGACACTGCCGCTGGGACAAGTGGAGAGCTACAGCTACAACAGCGTCGGCAATCTCACGAGTCGGACGGACTTCAAAGGTAAGACGACGACTTATGCCTATGACACGATGAACCGCTTGCTCACGAAGACCCCCGACGCGAGTTTGAGCGAGCCGCAAGTCACCTTCACCTACAACGCTTTGGGGCAGCGGTTGACGATGACGGATGCGAGTGGCACGACCACCTATGGCTACGACACGCGGCATCGCTTAATCGGCAAGCAGACGCCGCAGGGGACGCTGACTTACACCTACGACAACGCCTCGAATCTGTTGACCATGCGCTCGTTGAACGGGAACGGGGCGAGCGTCAATTACTCGTATGATGCCTTGAATCGCTTGAGCGGCGTCACCGACAATGCCAAAGGCACACGCCCTGCAACCGGCTCCAGTAGCCTGTCCTATGACGCGGTGGGCAACCTCGCTTCATTCACCACGCCCAATCAAGTCACGCACAGCTACACCTACAACAGCTTGAATCGCTTGACCGATGTGAGGGTGACGAAAGCCACGACGACATTGGCTTCGTATGCCTACACGCTTGGCGCGGCGGGCAATCGCTTGAGCGTCAGTGAGCAGAACGGGC